>NZ_JAEQCT010000033.1:0-154984 GCF_020738205.1 Microcoleus sp. PH2017_24_DOB_U_A | reverse complement strand
TTGGACTTATTTTATCAAAAATGCTCCCGAACTGGAGGAAATACCGGAAAAATTTGCATCAGTACCCGAAATGCAAACAGCTTTTAATATCGCCAACAGGTCAAGTTTAAACCTTGAGGAATTACAAGCATTAGAAAAACGGGAAATGTTTTTTGAAGACCAACGCGGTGCTGTTATCAAAGGGATGCAAGAAGGTCGCCAAGAAGGCCGTCAAGAAGGTCTAATTGAGGGACAAATAGCATTAATTTTGCGTCAAATCACGCGACGTACTGGTGAAATACCAGCAACAATCCAAACTCGCATCCAGCAGTTATCTTCCCAACAATTAGATGATTTAGGAGAAATTTTGCTAGATTTTACCAGTCAACAGGATTTGATAACTTGGTTGGAATCGATGTCAGCATAAAAGTATGACCCACCCTACAAGTCTAGAGTAGGGTGGGGATCCATCTATAATCTACAAGTTTGTTGAATATCTGGTAGCGACGCACCCTACCAATTATCACCACATAGCTAATCTAACAAGTCTGGTTCTCGGCGCACAATCATGTCATAAAGTGGTTGAAAGCTAAACCATCCCATGCGGTGAGAGCCTACTTGCTGCTGTGTCAAACGAGCACATTCTGGCTTGATGAGAATGGGTTTTCCGGCTGCTTCGGCCATTAACTGCGCCTGACAAGAACGTTCCATTGCAATAAACCACCAAGCTGCTTCATCTACTGTTTCACCTACTGTTAACAGTCCGTGATTTTGTAAAATAATTGCTTTTTTATCTCCTAAAGTTTTGGCGATGCGTTTAGCTTCTTCGATTTCCAAAACAACTCCGGTGTAATCGTCAAATAAAGCGTGATCCTCATAAAAAGAACAAGCATCTTGAGTCAGCGGGTCAAGCAACTTGCCCAAACTCGACCAACTTTTGCCGTAGGGTGAATGGGCGTGGGCTGCTGCGATTACGTCGGGCCGGGCTGCGTGAACTTGCGAATGAATGGCAAATGCTGCTTCGTTTACGGGTTTATTTCCTTCAACAACTTCGCCTTTGTGGTTGACTAAAATTAGGTCGCTGACTCCAATTAAACTAAAGTGCATTCCAAAGGAATTTACCCAGAAATAATCTAGGTGTTCGGGGTCGCGGACGGTGATGTGTCCGGCAATTCCTTCGCTGAATCCGAAACGACCAAATAATCTGAGTGCGGCGGCTAAACGCTGTTTGCGGTGGCGGCGTTCTTCTTCAATTGAGTTGAATGTGGGCGGTTGAAAAGTGACTTTTGGAACTTTTACTGCAATCATATATTTGGGAATTGGGAATTGGGAATTGGGAATTGGGAATTGGGCATTGGTTGTTATTTGTTATTTGTTATTTGAGCCGCGTTTCCTCAGACTTTTGACTGACATCCGTTACCTCCGCTACAGAATCCGTTGCCGAACTTCCTTCGCTCAAGCGCAAACCTACTATGTTTTTGCAGTCGAAAGTGGCGTTATTGCCGGGGCGCCGTTCGATTAATTCGATGATTTGTCCGGCGGGGTTTTGCAGAAACCACTGGGTTAATGAACCGTAGTTTAAAGGTTGATCTGACAGGGGCTTGAAGTTTTTATTTTGCCATATTGTAGCAGCATTCTGCACGTTTTCCACTCGAATCGCGACGTGGTGAACTGCTGCTAATCCTCTTTCTTGCTGGAAGCGGTTTTTTTGGTCGCCGGCTGCGTGGGGCGCATCCAATACTACTAAGCCTCCGGCTGGCATTAATAATGTCATTAAATGCAGCCATAAATCGGAGGGAATGTTAATGTTTTCCGAACAAAAGTTGATTGGGAATAAGTCGGGGCCTTCAACTGTTTTGGCGCCGAAGGGGCGAAAAGATTCGGCGTAGTTTTCGAGTTGAGTGCGACTGGGAAATGTGATGACAAAGTGGTCGATCGCAACTTTTTCGTCGTACAGGTGTGTTTCAAACGTCCAGGTTGTTAAAAATTCGGGAGTGATAAATTTGGGGTTGAATTCCAGTAAGCCGTTGTTTTCGAGGAAAGGTGAGTCAAGGTGGCGATCGAACTTTAGGGTTTGTAGATTCAAGTTTTTCATGTCTCTCACCCGATGTTAAGTACGCAAAACTGCGAATTTTGTCTGCATTCTGAAGTTGACGCACAGTTGATGCGCCTTGATTCAAAAATAACACAAAATTTAATACTGGCAAGCCGATCGCAAGTCCCAAACCTCGATCGACCAATCTCAAAGCCTAAAATAGTATCATTTGCCGATCGCGATTCCAGCCAACCACGCCGTAGTCCACGCACTTTGGAAGTTGAAACCGCCCGTCACGCCGTCGATATCCAAGATTTCGCCAGCAAAGAATAGTCCGGGACAGCGGCGACTTTCCATTGTCTTGAAATCCACTTCCTTGAGGTTGACACCGCCGCAGGTGACGAATTCTTCCTTAAATGCGCCTTTTCCTGCGATTTGATATTCGCCTTGGACGAGTTCGAGGAGGAGTTTATCGATCGCCTTATTGGATAAGTCAGCCCAGCGTTTTTGTTCGTCAATGCCGATCGAACTTGTCAAACGTTCCCAGAGGCGGCGCGGCATCGGAAACGGACAGCTAGAGACGATTAATCGGTGCGACAACTGCGATTTGACTCCCAGCAGTTGCTGCCGCAAAACCTCTGCATTGTACTGGGGAAGCCAATTAATCAGCACAGATGTTCGATAATGGCGATCGTGCAAAAATCTCGCACCCCAAGCCGAAAGTTTGAGTACAGCAGGGCCACTGACACCCCAGTGAGTGATTAACAAAGGCCCGCTTTGTTCTAATTTTGCTCCCGGCAATTTCACCTTAGCATTCGGAACCGAAACTCCGGCTAAATCTTTGATTCTGTTATCAGCAATATTAAAAGTAAATAGAGAAGGGACTGGCACTTCTACAGTATTACCTAACTCTTTTGCCCATTTGAAACCCGACGGATTGCTACCTGTAGCGAGTAAAATGCGATCGCACTTAAAACTCTCCCCCGACTTCAACTCAACTTCAAATGTAGAGGCAATATCCCCGTGACCGTCTTCTGCGCCATTCCCCATTAACTTCTTTACATAAACGACTGCATCGCCCGTGCGAATTCTCACGCCTGCATCCTCAGCAGCGCGGATCAAACAGTTAACAATTGTCGCCGAATCGTCTGTAATCGGAAACATTCGCCCATCTTCTTCTGTTTTCAATTTCACGCCGTGACTGGCAAACCAATCAACCGTATCGCGGGGTTGAAATCGAGTAAAAGCACCGCGCAGAGCTTTTCCACCTCTGGGGTAATTCTGCACTAAAACACCGGGGTCAAAACAAGCATGAGTGACATTGCAGCGTCCGCCGCCAGAAATGCGAACTTTTGCCAGGACTTGGCGGCCTGCTTCTAGTAAAGTGACGCGGGCTTGCGGGTAGGTTTTAGCGCAGGTAATTGCACTAAAAAAACCCGCAGCGCCACCGCCTATGACTGTAATTTTTAACATTCGATCGGACAATTTTTTTCTCGCTTATTCTTCTGGTTCAAAATCGGATTTTGTCACCCCGCAAGTGGGACAAACCCAATCGTCTGGGATATCTTCAAAGGCTGTACCGGGCGCTATGTCTCCGTCGGGGTCGCCTACTTCTGGATCGTAGACATAATTGCAAGTTGTACAAACGTATTTTTGCATTTGCTTCGCTCAATTTTATATTGTTAGCTAGTAAATTGTACATTACAGATCAACTTTGTGCAATACCAGAAAAATTAAATCTTTCACAAGTTACAATTCACAATTATCAAATAGACCTCCGGCAAAAATAAATAGGATGCTGCTCAGAGCATCGTCCCACATTTTTTTGGGTGCAGCGGCTTGTGCAAGCAAATATGTTTGTAGGGGCGAAGCATGACCTCGGTAAATATGGGATTATAACTAATAATTTATATGCGGTCATGCGAGAGTCCTCTTCAAAAACCAGATGCACCCCATAGATTCTGCTTCCAAGCACTCCCACTCAGCATTTTCTGCTGCTATATCCGTGTCGATTTGGTCTTTATTCGCAAAATAGTAGGCTAATGCCCCATGAATTTGTGCTAAAGTCAAGTGCGGTATTTCATCAATGATTTGTTGTGGAGTCATCCCGGCATTAAAATCAATAGCAATGTTTTCTACTGTAATTCTAGTTCCTGCAATTCGCGGGTGGCCGCCGCAAGTTCCCGGCGTGCACATAATTAGCGTTCCAATATCAACGGCAGTTGTCATATTTACCTCGATTGAGTTAAGTTTAATTTATTGTAATGCAGCTTCATTTCTACCCGATCGCACTTTCGCAACATTAACCAATGCCCTTAGCACCTTTGTTTCCTGTCGTTCATCCCATTCTCAAATCGGCTTTTCCCAAATGTCTGTGGACGGGAGATATCAACAGCCGAGAAATTGCCCTAACATTTGACGACGGGCCGCACCGGCTGCACACACCTCAATTGCTAAAAGTTTTAGATAAATACGACATCAAAGCGAGTTTTTTCTGGCTGGGTTTTTGCGTGGACAGGCATCCAGAAACGGCTAAAGAAGTATACGATCGCGGACACTGGATCGGCCTCCACGGCTACCAGCACGTATCGTTTGCCAAACTCAAAACTCACGAACTCAAACTAAGTTTAGCAGACACGCAAAAAGCAATTAGCAAAGCTTGCGATTTAGACCCAAAATTAATCCGCGACGTGCGGCCGCCAAACGGCATTTTTACGCCGCGAACATTAGAGTTATTGCAACAGTGGGAATATCGCCCGGTAATGTGGAGTGTTGTCCCGGAAGATTGGGTGCGGCCGGGGGTGATGAAAGTTACGAGTCGCGTCGTGCAGCAAACAGAAAATGGTTCAATAATTGTACTGCACGACGGTTATTGCGGCGGCGAAGATGTGGCGACTTCTGCTGATAAAATTATTCCATTGCTGTTGTATAAAGGTTACAAGTTTGTAACAATCGATCGCCTTTGGCAACAAATTTCTACCTGATGGCGTCAGTGCGATCGCTCCTGGAAACTCAAAAATCTGGTTTTAAACGGATATTAAGGGTTTCAGCAAGTATTGCGATCGAAAAACCCGGTTTATGTTCAAAAGTTCAATTTAGGAAAGAGGACGCGAAGATGGCACTAAAAGCAGACACTTTTTATAACCCGTCGCGCTTGGTAGGAGACGACACATCGAAAAATGTTACGCTTTTCGTGGGACAACTTGTTAATTTTTCTGGGGGAGGCTGGTTGTTGGGCGGAGAGGATACTGTAACGGGTTCCTCAGATGCAGAATTGATTCTAGGGAATGCTGGTGACGATCACATTTTTGGCAATGATGGCAACGATTCACTTTATGGCGGCAAAGGCGAGGATTTGCTGGTAGGAGAAAATGGCAACGACTTACTCAAAGGCGAAGTAGGCAACGATTCTCTCATCGGTTTGACAGGCGACGACATTTTGCGGGGAGGAAAAGGTAATGATGCACTGTTTGGCGGCTTCGGCAACGATACTCTCAACGGCGATATTGGTGTAGATACTCTCACCGGAGACGAAGGCAATGACGTATTTGTACTCACAAATAAACTCGGCGGTTCTACAGTTGCTCTAGCAGATACTATTACTGATTTTGACAAGGGCGAGGATAAAATTGCCTTAGCAGAAGGGCTTCAGTTTGAAAATCTCAGAATTTTGCCCGACTCTCAAAATCCAAACGATACTGTAATTCAGCAAAATACAGGGGAGTTTTTGGCAGTTTTAAAAGATGTTAGCAGCAGCACTTTAGCTCGATCGGACTTTATTGTTCCCGGCACGTTAGCCTTTAGCACCAATGATTTCATCACCAATGAAAGCAGTGTTTCCAAAACTGTCACCGTGACTCGCACAGACGGCAGTGACGCTGCTGTCAGCGCTACAGTAACGCTGGATTATCCCAATCCATTTGTTGGGGCCAGCCTGCGGCCATCAAACTTAAATGCTGCCTTTTTTCCAGTCAAGTTAGGTACAGTCAATTTTGCCGCTGGAGACACTACACCTAAAACTGTTAATATTCCTTTAGTCGATGATGAAATTCGTCATTATCCTCGATCGGCTTTGCTGACATTGACCGAACCTACGGGCATCACCAATATTAGCACGCAGAATACAGCTACATTAAAAGTTCTAGACGATAGTAACCCACCCTCTCCGATTGAAACCTTCACTTTCGTCAATGCGATCGCAGCCGACGGCGATCGACTGCTCTTCGGAGGCATCGCCCCTTTTGTAAAATCTGCAGGATCTGCTAGCTTGTTGGATACCAATACGGGGAAATACGTGCAGTCTTTTTTTCCGCCGGGGCCGGGATATCCTGTTGTTGTATTTGGCACTCAAGTCGCTCTAGCTAACAACAAAGCCCTGATTGCATCTGACTACAACCAATCATATCTGTTTGATACGAATACAGGTGGCTTACTCCAAAGCTTCAGCACTGACAATACCAAACTTTCTAACTTGGACGCTGCTAGAAAAGTCGCCTTTGTTGGTAACAACGTTCTGATTTCTCCCCCTCCAGACTTACCTTTCAGTTATCAAGAAGTGGCTCCTGCATACGTGTTTGACTCCAATACAGGCGCGCTACTCCAAAGTTTTTTCAGTCCCATCCCGAGAAATCTTTTTCCGATCGAATATGCAAGTGCTGTCGGAAACAAAGTTGCGATCGCAGGCTTAACAGACAAACCGTCCATTAATGCAGCAGTTTATCTGTTCGATAGCATCACCGGTCAACTTCTCCAGACTTTACCAAGCCCAGATCCTGGAGACGGCAGCTTTACTTTCGGCAAGGCGATCGCAGCAGTTGGTAATGATGTTCTCATCGGAGCGCCATTTGCCGATAGCGGTAGGGGTGCAGCGTACCTGTTTGACGGCAATACAGGCTCATTGATCCGAAAATTTTCCAACCCAAACCAACCCGATTTCAACTTATACACAAACGATGGTTTCGGAGGTAGTTTGGCAGTTACAGACAGTGAGATTCTGATTGGAGCCAGCTCTTACGAGTCTCAAGGCGCTGTATATCGCTTTAACAGTACAACAGGGAACTTGATAGAGACTTATTTGGGTACAGTTCCACCAGGAGCAACTTTATCCTTTCCGCCTACAACAGTTCTAAGAGTTAGTTCCTTTGGGGATAACATCGCGATCGCAGGTGACAAAGTTGCTATCACCTATATTATTCCACGCTTCCGTGTATCAGGCGCTACTGCTGCTTTGTTTTAGCAGAGATAGTCAGAAACGAGGGTTTTTTACAATAGGAATTACGCATTCCCACCAAAGAAACCGGGTTTTTCACCTAATTTGAGGGCTACAGCCAAAGATTTTCGTAAAAAAAGCCGGTTTCTTTAATATGAGTGCATAAGTGCTGTAGGTTTTGGTATATTTGCGAATTATGAGGAGGCTGTGGTATGGTTCGATCGCACAAACGTCAAGCTGTCATCGCTTTAGTGGTAGCCCTGGGGATAATCATCGGCAATTTAGTGTTTCCCGGCTTAAATGTAGCGCCAGCATTGGCAGAAGCCAAATTTAAAGATGTTAAAGACCATTGGGCTCAAGCCTGCATAGAAGAATTAGCCGAGAAAAAAATCATCAGCGGCTATTACGAAGACGGCACTTTTCGCCCGAACCGCCCCGTCAGCCGCGCTGAGTTTGCAGCGATGCTGCGGAGGGCTTTTCCTGATGCCAAAACCGTCCGGAATCCGATCGACTTTGCAGATATTCCCACGAATTACTGGGGTTATAAAGCAATTCGAGAAGCATATCAAACGGGTTTTATGTCCGGTTCCAGTGGTAGTATTTTTAACGCGACTTTGAACATTCCCCGCTGGCAGGTTTTGGTCGCCTTAAGCAGCGGCTTGAAATATACGCCTGCTGGTTCAGCGCCTGAGATTTTGAATGCGACTTTTGAAGATGCGCGAGACATTCCCGAATTGGCGAGAAATGCGATCGCCGCCGCCGCCGAAAAACAACTTGTGGTCAACTATCCCGCCGTCAAACAGCTAGAACCGACACGCAATGCTACTCGCGCCGAAGTAGCAACTTTTCTGTGTCAGGCGATCGCCAAACCCGGCAAAACAGCCTTAGTTCCCTCGCAATACATCGCGCAAGTTCCGCCGAATATCGGCCCGCCGAGAACCACAGAAATCTCGGAGTTTGGGAAAGTTAGGGCAGAAGTGTCTTTTGTCAAAGAAGCAGAAAATGCTAAAAATATCCGCATCAAAATTATCCGTGACGGTAAAACGTTACTAGAAGAACCAGTGCTGATTCCCACTCGTTCTCTAGCAGACAATCCCGACAAAAAAGCCAGCGACGAAGTATCCGAAGGGCGTTTGTTATCCGTGCGAATCCGCGATTTGGACGGCGACAAGGAACCGGAAGTGCTGGCAGATTTAGTCTCAATCAAAAGCGGCGTCCGCTGCTGCAATTATTCGTTTATTTACCGCTACGACTCAGCCGCAAAGAAATACACTCACATCAAGCATTTTTGGGGCAATGTGAGTTACGAAATTGTCGATTTTGGCAAAAATGATATCCCGGAGTTCAAGAGTCTGGACGGGCGATTTGCTGAGGCTTTTACCAATTATGCGGATTCTCGCTTACCGCTGCAAATTTGGCAGTACCGGCCAGGTAAAATGGAAGATGTTACGAAGCAGTATCCGGTGGAAGTATACACCAATGGTGCTGAGTTGTGGCTGGAATCTCGGAAGCGATCGAGCGAAGATGCAGAGGTAAAAGGCGTGTTGGCGGCCTTCATGGCGAGCAAGTATGTCGCGGGTCAGGAGGCGGAAGGTTGGCGGTTGTTGGAGAAAGTTTATCAAGGGCGCGATCGCACTCAATTCTTTGGGAAGTTGCGCGAGTTTTTGGTGAACACGGGTTATGCGAGTAAGTAGGTTTGGATTTTTTTAACCGCAGATGAACGCGGACAAGCGCGGATAAGATGTAGGGTGCGCTAGGCGCACCTTAACTGGTTAATTATCTCAATCATGGATGCAAATGACACTCTCATGGTGGCTAATTTTTAGGTACGTAGTTGCGCTTCAGCGCTCTTATATATATAATACAAGAGCGCTGAAGCGCAACTACGTACCTTATATTTAATATGACAGTTGCATCTAGGACTTTATTTATTTTGCTTACCATTCAAAGTCTCTCTGCACATATTCGGCTAATTCTCGATTGTGCGGCTGAAAATATTCGCGCAGTCGCTGACAGACAACATCATTCGCGGGCTGATAATTCCCACCGTTATATTGTTTGTAATCGCTGAGTTGATGATCTGGTAAATCTAAAAAATCAAAGACTTGGCTGAGTGTCGCAGCCGGATTTGCATAAAATTCTTCACTCTGCAATATTAAAAACTGTTCCCTGGGAAAAAGATTCATCCACTGTTTGAGACTGCAAACATAAAGACTCTTATAAATATAATGACAATCTTTCCAATAACTTTTATCTGCTAAACTTGTTTCGCTAGCGTCTGCGAGTAATTGTAACTCGGCATCGATCGCCTTTTCAAACGTCCTGGATTCCGTGCCGCGCCTCACCAGCATTTGATAGTGCGACAAAGCGCGATCGACTGGATTTCGCAAAATCACAATCAGCTTAACTTTTGGCAAACATCCGTGCAATCTTGACGCAGCTAGCGGGTGAGTCAGATAAGTCGGAGTTGCTTCTCCTGTCAAAAAATGATGCGCGTCTATTGGCGGCGGAAAGTGCGCTTGATACCAAGCTAATCCTTTGTTGAAATGTTCCGAGAAAAAACAGATTTCTTTATTGGCAGCGGGTAAAATCTGAGGGTGTGCAGTGATATATTTGTAGAGAGAAGTTGTGCCGCACCTCGGAGAACCGATGATGATGAAATCGGGTTCGCACAATTGGGTTGAATTCCATTCTACTTGGGACAGTTCCGGGCGAGATGCTACAGTTTGCAAGCGGACTGCGGTTTGAAAAAGTGCGATCGACTCCTGGATTTTTCCCTGCTTGCTCAGCGCCACTGCCAAGTTAATGTAGGCTAAGGGAAAATTTGGCAAAATCTCGATAACTTCGCGGTACAGAGCCACCAAACCGTCAATGAGAAGAGAATCTTTGGGGAGAGGCGCGTACATTAACGGGAAGTAAGCGGCGGTAAAGTTTGGTTGCAGGAGAATGGCTTTTTGGTGACAGGCGACGGCTTCGGCAATTTGCCCGTTTTGTTGCAGGGCTTTTCCTAATTCGTGGTAAGCTGACGGTGAATTGGGATTTTGGACGATCGCATTTTCGTAAAGCGCGATCGACTGTTGCAATTTCCCCTCTTCCTTTAGTGAATCTGCCACAGAACTGTCATCAAAGTTCATACTGGAATCCTGTAATAACCGCGCATCATCACCTTAATATCCAAATGCTTCATATCTGCCGTAGAAGCATCGTGAATCATATTTTCAGTCGGTGCAATATAAGCCTCACCCGGTGCAATTCTCAGCTTCACCACCGGATATTCTGGGTAGCGCTGCATAAACTGATAAGTTAACTGTCGCGTCCAAGGTTTCCCAATATCAGCACCAGAACATCCCAGCATTTGAAAAATGTCCATCTCCGTCAAATTCACAAACAAAAAATAACGGCTGTCCCGCCCTAAATTCACACAAATCCGATTAGTAGCCTCCTGCTTTTTATCCAGCGGCAGATTGTCCCAACTATCAGTATGCAAACCGTTGCGACAACCGCGTTTGTTATCAATTGTCGCCGTACTCAATCCCGGCTGTCGGCCTCCCATACCGCTGATAACTGGCGGCGAATCTGACAGACAAAAAGGCTTAAAATAGTCAATTAGTCGATCGAGTATCTGTCCGCATTTTTCCTGAGACTTAAACTCAGCCACCTGTAGGGGAGTGGTTAGCGAAGCGATAGCAGCATCAGCCAACAAAGCCAAAACATCCGCAGGTAAACGCACAATTCCGACACCCGCATAGTGGGGCGGCGGTTCGTCTGTCCAAAGCAGCGCCGACTCTGCGGGCGTCGGTTCCCTCCAAGGTTCTTTGGGCATAAAAGCACCTTCACAATACTGAAGGCGATCGGGCGAAGTGTCAACAGCTAGCTGCGTACCCGAACTCAGCCACACTCGGGGAATTGTGCACTCTTTTGTAGTTTCTAACTCCCGATTTTGACAGCGATAAATTACTATACTTTGACGGAGATTGCACATTATTTAATATTGCTCAATCGCACTTACTAAAAACCTGTTTGCAGCATCGAACTTTAGTCATATATTCCCTATTTGAAGTTCGTAGTAAGGACTTTAGTCCTATCTTCTAAGTTTCAGGTTCGTAGTAAGGACGGGAGCATCTCACTTTTGCAAAAAAGCAATTTCTTTACAGTGCGAGCGTCCCCGCTCGCGATCTATACTCGCGAGCGGGGACGCTCGCACTGTAAAATCAAAACATCAAAACTGAGATGCTCCCGTAAGGACTTTAGTCCTATCTTCTAAGTTTGTAAAGCAAGGACTGAAGTCCTGACTGCGAACTTTTTAAAGTTGGGAAATCTTGCTTAATGAGTGCAATGAGTGCAGTGAGTGCAGTGAGAACACATCGCCCCAACCTCAAACCCTTCAGCATTCGGGAACTGCCAGAGAGTTTGTGTTAAAGTTGTGCGATCGACATTCTGGCGAG
This sequence comes from Microcoleus sp. PH2017_24_DOB_U_A, assembly GCF_020738205.1. Classification (NCBI taxonomy): domain Bacteria; kingdom Bacillati; phylum Cyanobacteriota; class Cyanophyceae; order Oscillatoriales; family Microcoleaceae; genus Microcoleus; species Microcoleus sp. PH2017_24_DOB_U_A. The sequence continues at coordinate 143,316 of NZ_JAEQCT010000033.1, read as the reverse complement.
GAACCGAAGAAAAAGTCAAGACGCGGGCTTCATCGTCTGTGCTTTCCACCAAAATTTCGCCCTCAGCAACCTTAATTGCATCTCGGTGCAAAATGCTGATCCCGAACATTCCAGTCATTCCCAATTCTGACAGTTTACCCGCAATTTCATTCAGGAATTCCGAGTTATTGACAACTGCTGCTGAGCGTTCAACTGCTGCCAAAACAGCTTCAGTAACGCGGACAAATTCTAAGGGAAACCAAACCCATTCGCCTGATGCTTGATTTTGTTCCACCTTCCACATATAAGGAATAGCATCGCCGTATTCTGCGGTTGGCTTGACATAAGCATTGTTGCCATCAAACTCTTCAACCAACCTCTCGTTATCCGAGAGGTCAAAGTGTTTGTGAAGCAAGCAGATGCCCACCTGTTTTTGCAAGCCGTGACTGCGGATGATAGCACCGAGTTCGGTCATGTTGTCTTGGGCTTGTTCCAGCAGGTCTCTTGCCGTGAAAAAATGCTCTAAACTATCGAAAACATCTGGCTTGTAAGATGTCAGCATACAGGTTTAGGTTCCTTCTAAATATTCACTAAGTAGACGATATTTAACTTTTGCTCAAATGTCAACTAATTGCTCGCTATTCGCAGATTAATCTTTCTTATGCGTGAATATACCGGGATTTTATGAAAAATACCAAAACCTGTTGCTGTTTTAGAGCCTAAGCTAAAATAAATATAAAATATCAGATCTAAAATCACTTAAAATGGTATATTCACCTGCTCCTTGGCACCTGCAAGGTTATGCTGTTCAGACTTTGCAATTGGTAGATGTAGCACGAGTGCGCCCCTTGGTTCCCTCTGAGTTAGAAATTGTCTGTTTATTGCCAGGAAAAACGCTAGGTGGCATTTATATATCCTCCTACGGGCTGGGTTCCGTGATGGAGTACAATGAGTTAATTGTAGTTAGCGCGATCGCCAGTTATGCAGGAAAATGGGGCGCTTGGATTTCGCACATCTACGTAGACAACCCTAACTCAGTAGCTGGCGGGCGCGAAATTTGGGGACTTCCTAAAGAATTAGCTCAGTTTAGTTGGGAAGGCAGCGATTCAGTAAAAGCATCACCGCTAGGCTACCGCGTCACAGTTAGCCAAGGAAATCTGCAACTGTGCAGTCTCAATTACAGCAAACAAAGTTTTGGATTTCCCCTACCTTTGAGCGGAAATATTTTTAGCGCCGATCGCACAAATTTGCTAATGTTTAAAGGAGAGTTCCAGTCTCGCATCGGCTTTATCAAAGGCGAAGTAGAAATCTCTGAAGAGAGTCATTTTGCCAATCTAAATTTAGGTCAGCCATTGCTCGCAGTTGGCTGCGAAGAGATGCATTTAATTGCAGGTGCGCCGAAACTTGTAGGGAACATAGCTGCTGAATTCACTTATTAGCTGGAATCGGTAGGTGGGCAATATAAATATATAGCGGCTATCAGAAAGATGAGGTACGTTGTTGGGCTTTAGCCCTCTTTGTCTGGGAGGTTATGTAAGCTGTCAGTCATACCTCATCTTTCTGAGAACCGCTATATAGCCTTTCTTAAAAAGATGAGGTACGTAGTTGGGCTTGGGCCCTCTTCGTTTAGTGGTTATATAAGCTGTCAGTCATACCTCATCTTTCTGAGAACCGCTATATATCTTTTGCAAAATTCCTTTTAATCAAATTTTGGAACGGGCAAGATGCCCGTTCCACAAAAAGAATTTTTTCTGTGGAACGGGCATCTTGCCCGTTCCTAGCTATTTTTGCAAAAGGTTTAATGCCCACCTTACTTTACTCAAATTAAATGCCAGCGCCCGGAGCGACTTGGGCACCCATTTCTAAAACTGTACCGCGCAGGAAATCAATTTGCTCTTGAAAGTCCATGCCTTGAATCTTTCCTAATAAAGCTTGTCCAGCTTCGGGAAGTTGATAGTTAGGAGGCACGGGAATAATAGTTCCTTCATCCATTACCACCTTCTAAAGTAGGGTTCGTAGTGAGGACTTCAGTCCTTATTAATTTTTGCGGACTAAAGTCCTCACTACCAACTTTCTACAGTAAGGTTTGTAGTGAGGACTTCAGTCCTTATTAATTTTTGCGGACTAAAGTCCTCACTACGAACCTTTTTTTACGTAGGAACCGAGATAATAGGATTTCAAAGAAAATAGGCTGGAACACAGCCAGCCTAGAATCAGGAGAACTTTAATGGAAACTTGTGGAAATTCTAGCTAAACAAACCCGAAATACCGCCGACTGCTATTGCTCCAGCCAATGCCGAAACCACCACAGAAGTTAGAGCCGTACCGAACAACCACCAAGCAGCAGTTGCGGCGGCTTCCCGCGCATCTTCTGCTTGCTGTTTGGTCTTGTTCTTGATCTCTTTAATCCGTTTTTTGGCTTCAGTTTGCAGGCGTTCGGCGCGCAATATAACGCTGTCCCGGGCTCCTTCCATTTGGTCAACAATTCGGTGAGCGTCTGTCTCGGAAATATCGGAACGAGAACTCAGTAGCGCTACTAAAGTACCGCGATCGAATTCACCCAAACGCTGTTTAATCGCGTCAAATCCGGCCTGCGGATCGTCAAATACTTTGCGGAAGTCCCGCTTGATTCCTTCGTAATTGAGCTCCGGGCGATCGAGCGAATTGAGGTAATCCCGGATTTTTGAGAAAATACCGTCAATTGTTGACTGGAACTTGTCTTGTACCATTTGAATTTGTTCGACAAACTCGTTGCGGACAGATTCAATACGATCGGCAATTTGGTTCGCTTCCTCTTCGGAAATGTCTTCCCGCTGGGACAGCAAGGCTACCAAAGTACCGCGGTCAAAGTGCTTCAGCCGATCGCCCAAACTTTGCATCCCCGCTCCGGGTTCGTTAAACAGCAACTGCAAATCTCGCTTGATACCGTCAGGATTGAGCTCTTCCTTGTCCGTATTCCGCAGGTAATTTTCCAAACTTCCTTGGAAATCCTTGACAGTTTTTTGAGCGCGAGATGCCAAGCGGCGGGGCGATTTCACGATGCTGCGAATCGAATCTTGCACGCGATCGATCGTCCGATTTACCTGTTCTTCGCTCAAATCTTCCCGCTGCGAAAGCAACTTGACCAAGGTTTCGCGATCGACCTGAGACAGTCTTTCCCGCAGCGCCAAGGCACCTTCTTTCGGATTTTCAAACAATTTGGTCAAATCCCGATTGATGCCTTCAGGATCGAGTTCTTCCAGGTTAGTATGGCGCAGGTACTCGCCAATTTTGGTAGTAACTTCCTCGTACTGCTGCTTAGCTTTGTCTGCAACTATTTGCGGCGCGTGGATAATGTTGTCGCGCACGGATTCGATTTTGTCGATCGCCCCATTTACCTGTTCTTCGCTGAGATCTTGGCGCTGCGACAGCAGTTGCACCAGAGTATCGCGATCGAATTGAGACAAGCGTTCTCTCAGCGCTTTCAAACCAGCTTGCGGGTCGCTTAACAGCGTTTGAAACTCGCGCTCGATCGCTTCAGGATTGAGTTCTTCCTTATTAGTATTGCGGAGATACTCTTCTACCTTTTGGCGCACTTCTTGCGCTTTCGATTTCGCTTGCTCTTGCAATTCTTGTGCTTTGGAAATTACGCGATCGCGCGAACTTTCGAGCCGCCCGATTAACTGATCCGCTTCCTCGGGGCTAAAATCTTCCCGCTGGCCGAGCAATTGTACCAGAGTATCGCGATCGAAGTGTGACAGGCGATCGCGCAAAGCCTCAAAACCAGCATCGCGATCTTCCAACAGCGCTTGGAAGTCCTTCTCGATACCTTCAGGATTCAATTCTTCCTTGCCAGTCGATCGCAAATAATTCTCAATCCGACTACGCAAATCTTGAGACTGTTCCTCACCAGCAGCACCTTGCACAATTTCCAGAACTTCTTGGCGCACGCTTTCAAGCTGTTCAGAAATTTCCGCAGCCTGTTCCGGACTGAAGCCCTCACGGCGCCTCAGAATGCCTGCAAAATACTCAGGATTTAACATCTCTAACTGGCCCAAAACAGCTCCCGGAGAAGCTTCGGCATCGTAAATAACATCCCTAAATTCCTGCTTGATAGTTTCTCGGTTGAGATGCCAAGGTTGAGCATTCAGCAAGTAATTTTCCACATCAGCCTTCGCTGTATTGAAAGGCAGCGCAGGCACTTTGTCGCCCACCTTAGAAGCCAAAGATTTAGCTTTTTCCTTGCCTTTTTCAGTCAATTGCTGCAACTGACCAGAGATTTTTTCCACATCCAAATCCGACAAATCCGTCCGCGACAAAACAGTGCCGACAAGAGCTTCCACACCCAACAGCATCGCGCGCTTCATGCCGCTGCTGGATTCTGATTTGTTTTCCCGAGTTTCCAGAATTTGAGATAGCTTGGCATTGAGTTCATCAGACTTCAGCAAATCTGGAGCCGCAAACTTGAGAAAATCAACCAACTCTAAATTCGGGTCTTTCTTATCTTGCTGCTTGCCGAAAGTTTGCTTCCAAACACCTTCGAGTTGGTCGGCAACTTGATTGATTTCTTCCTTAGAAAAATCGCTGCGGCTGCTAATTAAATCCACAAAAGTCTGGCGGTTAACATTCTTCAGAACATCGCTTCCCGCCAGAGATTTGATATCAGTATCGCCCAGCAACTTTTCAAATTGACCGCGAATTTCCTTAACATCCAGCTTCGGTAACTGCAAAGAACCGACATAATCTTGGATGGTTTCGCGAATGCTATCCGGGTCTACAGCCGAGCCCAACTCGCGGCGGACAGCAGCCACAGACGCCTCTACAGTGTTTACCATTTGGTCGCTAGCCATCTTGTCGCCGATCGCGGAACCAGCAGTACCCATGACACCTTGAATGCCGGAAAAAGCAGTTTTAATCAAGGAACCAATCATCGAACCGACGGCGCTAGAACCGAGCCATACCAGCGTTAAAAAGTACGCCGACCAAATGACCACACCAATAATTGCCGCTCCATCTACCGAGGCAATTGAAGTTAGTTTGACCGCCAGAAAACAAGCTAAGAATAAAGCTAGGTTAACTGTGACTAAAATCCAACCGCCGACCAAGCCTTCGATCTTGCGAACTTTAGTGCCCAAACTTTCGGACTCATCATCGTCATCGTCGGGTAAAGCCTCATCCCAGTTGGAGATTTTGGCGGCGATCGAGAAATTTGTTAACAGGAATTGGAAGCCAAAAGCCATGATGACTCCGGCGATTAATGCCACAAAAAACTGAGGGCTCAGAAACATCAGCCCTCCGAGATCGGGGTGGTCAAACGGGACATCTATTTCTATTGGCATTTGAGCAATATTGAATTTGGGACTGTACAGCGACATTAATAACTCGCTTTCAAACATAAATTACCTCCTAAAGTTTGATGCCGAATTAGGCATATTGAAATCTGCCCCTAACTTTTAAGTAGGGGATTTGCAACTTTTTAGATGGTGGTTTGTTTCGTCAGGCTTTATCTTACAGAAGCCTTGATTCGTGCAATCCGGATGAGTAGTAAATCAGTTCTCTAGCTATGTCATCCTTACTGCTGATTATGGCTCTTGAAGCTGAAGAATAAATCCCTCTAAAGTCAGAAATGGTTTTTTTTGTGAGTGATAGCAGCAATGTTTGTAGGGGCGAAGCATGACCGCAGTGAATATAAGATTATAACTAATAACTTATATGCGGTCATGCTTCGCCCTCTTCAAAAACCAGATGCACCCGGCAAGTTTGAAGCGGGGGCGATCTATAGTAGTAAGGTACGATGCGGCGCACCCTACATATCGTAGAGTGCGCTCTATAGTTAGGATTCCGTTTGATTTTCCGGGAGAAAACGAGCTAGTAATTCCGGGCGATCGAGCTGCATACTCAGTCGTATGATTTCAAGAGGTTCAAGTTGAATCAAAGGCTCAATTATTGGGGCTAATTCTTCATCGATTTCGCCAAATCTTACTTGTAATATACTCTCAAGAGTCTCGCGTTTACTTTGCTGAATACCTTGCTGAATACCTTGCTGAATACCTTGCTGAGTTGCTTCTTCAAGCCGTTTTAAATAGAGCGGTGACAGTTCCATAATTAACTCCCGATCTTCTCGATCTATGTCTTGGCGGACTTCTCATATCGTTCGCAAGTTGTACAACAATTCTAACGCGTTCAACCGAAACAAATTATCAGACGGTAATTCTCTCAATTCGGTAATAGCTTGCTTTTGCACGTTTCCCTTCCCCAAAACCCTAAGCCACAGCGTTTCGGGAGTGCGGGGGAGTTGGTGAATAGCAATGATTGCTGCTTTCAGAGACACATTCAAAAAATAAACTCCACTTACCCAATTTTCAGGTTCAGAAGTCGCCCCAAATCCAGCTAGCATCGCATCGGAAACAGTCGGCGACAGTATCCAGAGTTGGGGCAAATCAGCCTCTGCAATCTGGGTATTATCTCTAGTGGCGACTCGTTCATATTCAGCATGGACATCAAAGAGTTTACCCAGACAACTGCGAATTTCTCCGGTTTGCACAGGACTGCGGAATGGTTCAATTACAGCGGGTTTTGCTGCAATTTGACCCAGAATGCCGAGGGCTGTGGGTTCTACATCAGGTTCCGCTTTTGGGGCAAAGAAAACGTCAATCTGCCTCACTTCTCCAGCAATGTCATGGCTGGTTGCGACATTACCGAGAGGGGTTAATAGTTCTTTGAGATATTGTTTTGCGAATTGATCGTGAATGAATCTGGTTATGAGAATTATCAGCTATAAACTGTTTAAAAACCTCACGGGCAACTATCAACTAAGAGAGGGTTCTCACGGGGGCACTGCCCCTACCTGTCAACGGGAGCATCTGTGTTTTGCATTTATAGTGCGAGCGTCCCCGCTCGCGTATTGTACAGTACGCGAGCGGGGACGCTCGCACTATGAATAATAAAAAAATGCTTTTTACAAAACTGAGATGCTCCCCCTGTCAACTATCAACTGTCAACCGTCAACTGTCAACTGTCAACTATCAACCGTCAACTGTTTGCAGCATTTCCCCTCACAGTTGCGCCGGCTGCGAATACAGCCGTACTCCTCAAAACGTTCGCTGTGTTTGCGAACAGTAGGATAGGCTACCAGATGTAAAGGAATTCCGATTAATTTGTACAGCAATCGACCAGCAGCATGAAGAATATCCCAAATTTCGCTTAAGTTAGGTTCTCGCACAAATTCTCCAATTTCATCTTGTAATGCAATCCACTGAGATAGGAGAGTAGGATGGTGACAATTATCAAATGCTGCCATACCTTTTTGATAATTTTTCCAAAGTTTATTCATAGATTTCATCAAATCAGGCTGAGTTCTGATAATATCAGAAGTTAATCTGAGATGACAATTATCCGGTATTTTAAGGAAATCAGCCAATGCGACTCTCTCAAATGCTTTTCGTCACCCTGCGGGAAGACCCCGCAGAAGCAGAAATCCCCAGCCACAAACTATTACTCCGTGCTGGATACATCCGACGCATCGGTAGCGGTATTTACGCTTATCTCCCTTTGATGTGGCGAGTTCTTAAAAAAGTATCCCAAATTGTGCGCGAAGAAATGGACGCTACCGGCGCTCAAGAATGTCTCCTCCCGCAACTGCAACCGGCCGATTTGTGGCGGGAATCCGGCCGCTGGGATACCTACACTCAAGCTGAAGGTATTATGTTTGCTATGAAGGATAGGCAGCAGCGAGAAGTGGGACTGGGCCCGACTCACGAAGAGGTAATTACTACAATTGCTAAGGATATGATTCGTTCTTATCGGCAATTACCCGTACATCTCTATCAAATTCAAACTAAGTTTCGTGATGAAATTCGCCCGCGTTTTGGGTTGATGCGTGGCCGCGAATTTATTATGAAAGATGGCTATTCTTTTCACACGAGTGAAGAAAGTTTGAAGAAAACTTATCAGGATATGGCTCAAGCTTACAGCAATATGCTGCGCCGATCGGGCTTGGAATTCCGAGCGGTAGATGCTGATTCTGGTGCGATTGGCGGCTCTGGTTCTCAAGAGTTTATGGTGCTGGCAGAAGCGGGTGAGGATGAAGTTCTATATACTGAAGATGGTCAGTATGCTGCTAATGTGGAGAAGGCTGTGTCGATGCCTGCTGATGCCCAAGCTTCGCCTTTTGCAAGTTTTGAAAAGCGGGAAACGCCGGGAACTGAAACAATTGCTAAACTTTGCAAGTTTTTGAAGTGTTCTCCGACGCAAGTTGTCAAAAATGTGCTTTATCAGGCTGTTTATGATAATGGCATGACTGTCTTGGTGTTGGTAAGCATTCGCGGTGACCAAGATGTGAATCAGGTAAAGTTGCTGAATGAATTGACAAAGTTAGCGGGAAATTATCAAGCTAAAACAATCCTATTTTTGACTGTTCCTGATGCGGAAGCTCAGCGGAAATGGGCGGCTAAATCTTTGCCTCTGGGTTATATGGCTCCGGATGTTGCTGATGATTATATCGCTGGAAGTAAGGAGGTAAATTCTAAGTTTTTGCGTTTGGTCGATCGCACTGCCGTCGATCTAACAAACTTTGTCACTGGTTCTAACGAGTCAGGATACCACGTGGTCGGCGCCAATTGGGGTAAAGAATTTCCTCTGCCAGCAACGGTTGTGGGCGTCAGAACTGCTAAAAAGGGCGATCGGGCGGTGCACAATCCCGAACAAACTTTGCAAACCGCCAGAGGCATCGAAGTCGGCCACATCTTCCAATTAGGCACCAAATACTCGCAAGCCATGGGCGCCACCTACACCAGCGAACAAGGCGAAGAAATGCCCTTTATCATGGGCTGCTACGGCGTCGGCGTGTCGCGGCTGGCTCAATCTGCGGTAGAACAATCCTACGATAAAGACGGAATAATCTGGCCAGTGGCGATCGCGCCGTATCACGCCATCATTAGCATCCCCAATATTTCCGACGCCCAACAAGTAGAAGTCGCCGAAAAACTCTACAATGAACTCAACCAATCCGGAATTGAAACCTTACTAGATGACCGCGACGAACGAGCAGGAGTTAAATTCAAAGATGCAGATTTAATCGGCATTCCCTATCGCATTGTTCCGGGTCGTTCGGTGAAATTAGGGAAAGTTGAAGTTGTGGAAAGAGCAACTCACAAAGCCCATGAAATTCTGATTGAGGAAGTCAATTCTACTTTAAAACAGTGGATTGATGCTGCCATCAAATAAGTTTTTGTAACGGTAATACCAATTTAATGTGAAGTTGCATATATCTCGATCCCCTAAATTCCCCTGGTGGGAGGGGGGACTTTGACCGGAATCTTGTCCCCCCCTTAATTAAGGGGGGTTAGGGGGGATCGGATTCGGGAGTAGCCTCACAAAAAATTGGTATAAGGTGCTTGCTGCACCTACATTGAGGCTAGCAAGGTGCGCGCAGCGCACCCTACATAAACTTATATAAAACTTAAAACTCGACATGAATCTGAACCTAAATCAGTTTCTTCGATTCCCTCAATCCCGAATAGGGCGCTACTTAGCCCAAGTAACTCTCGTGGCGATCGCTTACGCCGTGGGGGCGAGGCTAGCATTTGCAATTCAAGGTGTCAATCCCTTTGCTTCCTCGGTGTGGCCGCCCGCAGGAATTGCACAAGCCGGACTTTTATTGTTTGGCCCAAAAGCCTGGCCTGCGATTGTTTTGGGTATATTTTTCCTCAATTTAGTTAACCCAAGCGAACAGATATTTGCAATTTGGGTGGGAGGCAACGTAGGAGCAGTTTTGCAAGCTGTTTTTGCAGCCACTGTGCTGCGCTGGCTGGGGTTTCGTCCGTCTCTAGAACGTTTGAAAGATGTAGTTAATTTAATTTTATTGGGCGGTTTAGTTTCTACTCAGATTAGTTGCACTATTGGCGCGTTTTCCATATATTTAGCTGGCAAAGTAGATTGGGCAGAATACTGGTCGCTCCGGTGGAATTGGTGGCTGGGAGATGCAATGGGAGTTTTAATTTTAACTCCTTTGATTTTAATATTTTTGCGTCCTAAGGCAACCGCCGATCGCTTAAAAAGACAAACCGAACTCCCTAAAAATTATTTAATTTGGCGGGGAGTATGGTTAATATTATTAATTGGGGTAAGCTGGCTTGTCTTTGAGTCAAAAAATGAAGCTTCTATTTCTCGCTATCCCCTGGAATATTTGCCGTTTCCTTTGATAATTTGGGCGTCGCTCCAATTCGGTCAGCGGGCCGCTGTCTTAGGATCGTTTCTTGTGTCAAGTATCGCAATTTTTGGCAGTTCTCACGGATCTGGGCCATTTATAGCTAAAGCCGAAAATATTAGTCAGGCTATCTTATTTTTACAAGCTTTTATGGCGGTAGTTACGATTACTTCGTTGTTATTAGCCGCGACGGTAGCCGAACGCGCGGAGGCAGAAAAATCTCTGCGAGTAAGCGAAATTAAATATCGAGAATTGGTGGAAAATGCTAACAGTATTATTGTCAAACTATCTCCCGACGGCACGATTACTTTTTTTAATGAGTTTGCAGAAATATTCTTTGGCTACAATCAGGAAGAAATCCTGGGGAAAAGTGCTGTGGGAACAATCATTCCCATGAGCGACATCGAAGGGAATAACTTAGAGTTGGTTTACAATCAGATTTTACAAAATCCCGATCGCTTTACTAGCTATGAAAATGAAAATATTCGGCGTAACGGATCTCGCGTTTGGGTGTCTTGGGCAAATAAGCCGCTGGTTGATGCAGCAGGAGAACTTTTGGGCATCCTCTGCATCGGGACAGATATCACCGATCGCCGAAAAGCTGAAATAGAGCTGCTTCATCTGAACGAAAAGCTGGAAATCCGAGTTGCAGAGCGGACAAATGCCCTGAAACAAAGCGAACTTCAGCTACAGAAACAGAAATCGGCATTAATTGATTTAGCCAAAAATAAAGCGCTGAATCAAGGCGACTTAACCAAAGCGCTTCAAGAAATCACTGAAACTGCTAGCCGTACTCTGGAAGTTGCGCGATCGAGTATCTGGTTGTACGATCGCCCTAAATCCAAGATGGAGTGCCTGGATTTGTTCGATCGCGCCCTCAACCAGCACTCAGAGGGTATGGAATTAGCAGAAGCAGACTATCCTGTCTATTTTCAAGCACTCCGAGAAGAGCGCGCAATTGCTGCCTTTGACGCCCAAAAAGATTTTAGAACTAGAGAATTTGTGGAAGCTTACCTAATTCCGTTAGGCATCACTTCCATGCTAGATACGCCGATTCAGATAGGCGGAGAAACAGCAGGAGTCCTCTGTTTGGAACACGTAGGAATGCCGCGTTATTGGACTATCGAAGAACAAAGTTTCGCTGTTTCTCTAACAGACTCTGTAACTTTTGCAGTGGAAGCGCGAGAACGCCAGCGCGCTGAAGCAGCCCTGCGACAAGCTGAGGCAAAATACCGCAGCATATTTGAAAATGCGATCGTCGGCATCTTTCAAACTACTCCAGATGGAGAATATCTTAGCGTTAACCCAGCTTTAATTCGCATTTATGGTTACAGTTCCTGTGAGGAAATGCTGGAAAAGTTAACTGATATCAACCGCCAGCTATATGTAGACCCGGAACGCCGCGCCGAAGTCATCCACTTAATGCGAACAAACGGCAAAGTATCGGATTTTGAATCTCAAGTTTACCGCCAAGATGGCAGTATAATTTGGATTTCCGAAAATGCTTATACTGTCTGCGACATACATGGAAATTTGCTTTATTACGAAGGTACTGTCGAAGATATCACAACTCGCAAAGAAGCTGAAGCAGCTTTGCGCTTAGAACAAGAAAAATCTGACCGTCTCCTCCTCAACGTTTTGCCGCAAGCGATCGCCGAAAGACTCAAACAAGACCAAAGCATCATCGCCGATACTTTTGCCGAAGTCACAGTATTGTTTGCAGATATAGTCGGTTTTACTCAAATTAGCTCCCAAATTTCTCCGCCGGAATTAGTTTCCTTGCTTAACGAGATTTTTTCGACATTCGATCGCCTAGCCCAAAAGCACGGATTGGAAAAAATCAAAACCATTGGTGACGCTTATATGGTAGTTGGAGGGCTGCCGATGCCCCGCAGCGATCACGCAGAGGCGATCGCCCAAATGGCCCTGGATATGCAGCAGGCAATTATTGACTTCAGCAATACCAACAATCAAGATTTCAGCATCAGAATCGGCATCAACAGCGGCCCGGTTGTCGCCGGAGTCATCGGCATCAAAAAATTTATCTACGATTTGTGGGGAGACACAGTTAACACCGCTTCCCGTATGGAATCTCACGGCTTACCCGGTCAAATTCAAGTTACATCTGCAACTTACGAGCGATTGCAGGACAAGTATTTATTAGAAAGTCGCGGCACCATTGAAGTCAAAGGCAAAGGCGAGATGAACACTTATTTTCTCACAGGAATCAAGTTATAAAATAAGGAAAATGAAAGAGGCAAAAAGGAAGAAGTAATAGTAGTTGTAGGGTGTGTCGCTAGTGAAAAAACCTCAATTTAAATCAATTTTTTGAGTAGCAACGCACCTGTGCTTAGCCCGTACAAACAAAGCCAACAATTCTATTTAAATAATTAAAAATTCCCTAATAGTTTTGACGGTTGGTATAGTTAGTTAAAAATATAAAAGTCACTATGAACCAAAACAAAAATCAATTTATGCGATTTATTCAATCTATAAATTGGCAATATTTAGGAAAAATAGCTGTCATTGCCTTTGCTTACGCTTTAGGAGCTAAAATAGCATCTTCAATCCCCGGCGTGAATAAATTAGCTACCTGCGTCTGGCCGCCCGCAGGAATTGCCCAAGCAGCAGTTTTATTATTTGGTCGGCGCCTTTGGCCGGGAATAGCTTTAGGCGTATTTTTTTACGAGACTCTCAACCTCAAAATATCCTTAATAAATGCAACAATTAGTGCTTTTTGCGGTTGTTTGCAAGCTTTATGTGCATTTACTTTGCTGCAACAGTTCAAGTTTCGCCCCTCACTGGATCGACTAATTGATGTAGTCAGTTTAATCTTTTGCGGTGCTGTAGTTGCCACTCAAATCAACTGCACTCTCGGCACGCTGCGGCTGTGTTTGACTGGTCTTATTGACTGGAGCGAATATTGGGAAATTCGGTGGAATTGGTATCTTGGAGACACCTTAGGAGTTTTGATTTTTACTCCTATGCTGCTAATCTTTTACCAAAAAATAGCGACACGCCATCAACAAAAAATTAAGATTAAAACACTTGTAAATATAATTTTATGCGCCATATGTTTGCTACTATTAATAATAGTCAGTTGGCTAGTATACACATCAAAAACTGATAGCAATCTATCCGGCTATCCCCTAGAATACTTGCCATTTCCGTTGGTGATTTGGGCAACCATTCAATTCGGTCAGCGCGGAGCTGTTTTAGCATATTTTATTGTATCCAGTATTGCCATTTGGGGAGGCTCTCAGGGATCTGGCCCGTTTATTACCAAAGCCATAAATATTAATCAAGCAATCTTATTTTTGCAGGCTTTCATGAGCGTAATTGTAATTACTTCGCTGCTGTTAGCTGCCACAGTAGCAGAACGCGCATCAGCAGAGGATTTGCTGCGGCAAAGCGAAGTTAAGTATCGGGAATTGGTCGAAAATGCTAACAGCATTATTTTAAAACTAGATACAGAAGGTAATATTACTTTTTTTAACGAGTTTGCACAGAATTTTTTTGGTTACAGAGAAGAAGAAATACTGGGAAAACACGCAGTTGGCACAATTCTACCCCAGACAGATACAGGGGGAAACGACCTGGCCGTGTTATTGAGCAATATTTTAAATAACCCGGAACAGTATACAACAAATGAAAATGAAAGTATGCGGCGCAGTGGATCTCGCGTTTGCGTATCCTGGGCAAATAAACCGCTGTTTGATGCGGCCGGAAAGTTCGCGGGGCTGCTGGCAATCGGTACGGATGTCACAGACCGCAGGCGGGCTGAAATTGCGCTTTGCAAGCTGAATGAAGAGTTAGAATCTAGAGTTGAAGAACGAACTAATGCTCTCAATGAAACTTTAAATGCACTGCGAGTTCAACAAGCACAGTCAGAACGGTTGTTGTTGAATATTTTGCCTGAAGAAATAGCAAATCGGTTGAAGCGGGGAGATAGCACGATCGCAGATACTTTTGCTGATGTTACTGTATTATTTGCGGACATCGTAGGTTTTACTCAATTGAGTGCGCGAGTTTCTCCAACAGAATTAGTTGCGTTGCTGAATGATATTTTTTCGACTTTTGACAACTTAGCAGAAAGGCACGGTTTGGAAAAAATTAAGACGATTGGCGATGCTTACATGGTAGTGGGAGGGCTGCCAATTACTCGCCCAGATCACGCAGAGGCGATCGCAGAAATGGCCCTGGATATGCAGCAGGCAATTATTGAATTCAGCAATACCCACAATCAAGATTTTAGTATCAGAATCGGGATCAATACCGGCCCGGTTGTCGCTGGAGTCATCGGTATTAAAAAATTTATTTACGATTTGTGGGGAGACACCGTTAACACAGCTTCCCGCATGGAATCTCACGGTTCGCCTGGGTGCATTCAGGTGACAGTGGCAACTTATCAGCAATTGCGAGAAAAGTATTTTTTTGAAAGCCGCGGTGCGATCGAAGTTAAAGGTAAGGGGAGGATGACTACTTATTTACTGAAATGCCGAAAATTCCTCTAATCCAGGTTTTTCTCTAAAAGTTAAAATTTCCTGGACGCATCAATGCCCAAGAAACCGGGTTTTTTATCTAAATTTAAGGTTATGATGCAGTGTTTATCTAAAAAAACCCGGTTTCTGCCTCAACTTTTTCAGTATATAAAAGTAAGGGCGATCGCACTTTTAATGTATACGATCGCCCTTTGCTCAACTAACAAGATTATTTAAAGCTTGTAAAGATTAATTCCAGCTTCCTTAGCCATAATTTCCAAACCCTTGTGCTCCAAGGTTTTAATCGCCTTCGTAGAAAGGTGTAACTTGACCCAACGCTTCTCCTGCGGCCACCAAATCCGCTTCCACTGCAAATTAGCGCCTTGCAACTTGTGAGTGCGGTGGTGCGAGTGAGAAACCGCAAAACCGTTGTTCGCCTTCTTGCCCGTTAGCTGACATTTCCGTGACATATTGCCCTCCAGACTACTTTTTTTTGATGCAGCCTTTTATTATATATCAACTGCGTAGAACCCCCCTAGCCCCCCTTGTTAAGGGGGGGACAAGAAAACCTCCGATCGCTCTCTCAGCAAGGGAAATCAACTTTTGCTTCCGCAGTTGGCTTGCGCTTGGGCTAAGGTATGTTGTTGGGCTTTAGCCCTCTTTCCTAATCTTATAAAGAGGGCTGAAGCCCAACAACGTACCTAGTTTGTATAAAACCACTCCCCCTTAGCAAGGGAGGGGGGTTAATTACATTGCACGTTCAGTCAATTTTGTCAAGACGTGGTTCGATCGCTCGACAAACTCCTGCATCCCTTCAGCATCGAAACCCTTCTGGGCCATCAAAGCCAAGTCATAAACGTGGTGACAAATCATGCTGGCCAACTGCGCCGAGGGAGACTCGCCGCCGCCTTGAATAATCGCACCCTGACTCAAATTAGCCAGATTTTGAATCAGCGGGTGAGACGTATTCACCAGCAAAACGTGTTCATCGGGGAATTGCGCTGCTTGCTGCTGCAAAAGCGCCGTCATATCGCGCATCCGGCGCAAAGCTTCTGGTAACAGGACGATCGCAGGTGGCGCCGCCTCAGCAGAGTCAGACTTCAAAGCTTCTGTGCGGATGTTTACTTTTGGCTTGTTGAGAGCATTTTGGAACAGTTCTTTAACTTGTTCGCTGCGAGTTTTATTAGTCGCCGGATCGACAATTTCGGCTTCTTTTTCTTTGTCAATTAGTGTGTCGTCGATGTCGGAATCCACCCGCGAGAATTTAACATCTGAGTATTCGCGTTCCAAGAAACTGATAAAGTGCGTGTCAATGAAAGAATCCATAAACAGCACTTCTAAACCTTGGCTTTTGTGCAGGGCGACGTAAGTTGCTTGTGACGCAGGTTCTGTGCAGTAAAATACGCGGTTTTCGTGGCGTTTTTGATTGCGTTCCAAATACTCTTTCAGCGTCGTGTAAGGTTGCGTCGAAGTAGAACTGTCCGATTTTGGAGTAACATCTTGCCACAAATCTCCGTCCTCAGTTTGCACCTGCACTTCTGGCGTTGCAATTTCTGGTTTTTCTGCTGTTGGTTCGTAGGTGCTGCGGTAGATTAAGATATCTTCGACTTGTTTTTTGAACTTATCATCGTTGAGAGATCCAAACTTGACAAAAGTGCCGATATCTTGCCAGCAACGGATGTATTCATCGCGGTCGTCGCGGTAAAGTTCTTTTAGGCGATCGCCCACTTTCTTCGCAATATAATCAGCGATTCTTCTGACTGTGCGATTGCTTTGCAAAGAACTGCGAGAAACGTTCAGCGGAATATCGGTACTGTCAATGACTCCCCGCAGCGGCATCAAGAATTTTGGAATAATTTCTTCGCAGTGATCGCTGACAAAAACTTGGTTGCAAAATAGCTTGATATTACCTTGGGTAACATCGACATCCGGCCGCAATTTGGGAAAGAAAAGAATGCCGTTGACAATGAAAGGATAATCTGTGTTCAGGTGTACCCAAAGTAGCGGCTCGTCTTGAAACGGATAAAGATAGCGGTACAATTCTAAGTAATCTTCTTTCTGCAAATTGCTGGCTGCTTCCCGCCAAATTGCCTTATGCTTGTTGAGTTCCTCTCCCTCAAATTTGATCGGAACTGGCATGAAATCGCAGTAAGTTTTGATTAGCTGCTTAATGCGAGTGGCTTCTACATATTCTAGTTCTTCGTCTTGGAGAGTGAGAGTAATCGTAGTGCCGCGTTCGGTGCGGGCGGATTCTGATAGTTCAAAAGCGGGTGAACCATCGCAATACCAATGTACTGCTTGTGCGCCTTCTTGGTAAGAAAGGGTGTCTATGTCTACTTTCTGAGCGACCATGAAAGAAGAGTAGAAACCGAGTCCAAAGTGGCCGATAATTGCGTCGTCGCCACTGCCTTGATATTTTTGAATAAATTCTTCGGCGCTGGAGAAGGCGACTTGATTGATGTATTTTTTTACTTCGTCGGCTGTCATCCCGATGCCGTTGTCGGTAATTGAGAGTGTTTTGTTTTCTTTGTCGATCGCAATATTGATTTGTGGTTCGCCAATGTCGCCGCTGTATTCGCCGGAACGGGAAACCATTTTGAGTTTGGCTATGGCATCGACGGCGTTAGAAATTAGTTCCCGCAAGAAGACTTCGTGGTCGGTGTATAGCGATTTCTTGATAATCGGGAAAATATTCTCGGTATGGATTGAGATTGTTCCCTGTTCTAAAACTGTCATAGATTTTCTCTCTGCTGACTGATGATTAATCACTATTTATTGATTTTGGGCGATCGCGCTACATATTGCCGAAGGGATTACCACAAAAAGATGATTCGGTTTTCCTCACATCTTGCACAATTCTCAATAAGCCTTTCACGGGCGGGCAGGATGCCCAACCCCTACTCCCCACAACAAGATTTAGTTTTTGTGGAACAGGCATCTTGCCTGTTCTTGAAAATGGTGCAAACTATCATCGGCGGGCAGGATGCCCACCCCACAACAAGATTTAGTCTTTGTGGAACAGGCATCTTGCCTGTTCTTGAAAATGGTGCAAGATGTCAGTTTTCCCCACATCATAGCTCACAAAGGCAACCGCAGGACAAAGGTGCTGCCACAGCCCAATTCGCTACGCGCGCTGAGGCTGCCGCGGTGTGCGCGGGCGATCGCGCGGGCGATCGCCAATCCGAGTCCCGAACCGCCTGTATGGCGCGATCGAGATTTGTTGACTCGGTAAAAGCGATCGAATATCCGCCCTAAATCTGCCGCCGCTATCCCAATCCCGGTATCTTGCACCTGAATTATCGCCTCTTGGTGAGTGCAATCTAAGATTACTGTGACTTTTCCGCCAGGGGGAGTGTATTGAATGGCGTTGACAATTAAGTTAGTAACCAGACGGTAAAGTCGATCGGCATCTCCGACAACATTCAATGGATGCTGTACGCGGATTTCGGATGTTAGCGCTACCTGGGAGGATCTCGCCAAAGCAGCCAATTCCTCGACTAAATCGCCCACCAAGTCGTTTAAACAACAAAGCTGAGGGCGATCCTCTTCGAGGGCTTCGCTAACGGATTTCACCTGAGAGTCCATCCGCGCCAACAGCAACAAATCAGTGACTAACTGAGTCAATCGTCGGTTTTGGCGATCGACAGTCTGCAAAATTTCCCGTGCTTCTTTCTCATCCAATTGTGGCATTAACAGCGCCGATTCTACAGTGGCTTGAGATGCCGCTAAAGGCGTTCGCAATTCGTGGGCAGCATCCGCCGTAAACTGTTGGATTTGTCGGTAAGAAGAATAAATCGGTTTCATTGCCAATCCTGCCAGCCACCAACTAGAAAAAACCACCAAAATTAACGCTGTCGGCAATCCTAACTTCAAAATTAATCTCACTGTACTGAGATAACTGTTGAAGTCTTGCAAGCTCCGTCCTACTTGAAAGTATCCCCAATCTTCCAGGGTGTTTGTGTGCAGTGATACAGAAATTTGGTGATAAATATTCCCTTTGCTGTCAGCGATTGTTTGCCAGTGTTGGGAGTTAAATGTCGGCGGCAATGTTTCGGGATAAGCGCCTGCTGTAGCAATCAATTTCCCAGAAGAGTCAAATAAACGAATATAGTAATAGCTTTGGTTGATAGCGCTTAAAATATGGCGATCGGCTAACTGTTCTTTAACGCCGTTAACTCCAATTACGCGGAGGTTTGGCAAAAGTTCATTGACGATTGGTTCTAGGCGTCCGGGTTGCTGTAGCTTGATTTCGAGGCTATCGTGGAGTGTCCCCGCTACCGATTCTAGTTCGCGATCGATCGCAATCCAGTGCGCGTGGGCGATCGCCTTATATACACCAAATCCCAACAAGCTTAAAATCAAACCCATGACTGCGGCGTAGGAAATCGCTAATTGCGATCGAGTGCGGTTAAATAGTTTATTTTGATTCACAATTCATGATTGGGTAATTGGTAATTGGTAATTGGTAATTGATTGGGATGATATTTTTTTATTTACCGCAGAGAACGCAGAGGACGCAGAGAAGGAGAAAAGAGAGAATTAGTAGAAGGGAGGAAAATAAATAGTCTTTTCTGAGTCCGCAAAGGCGGACTTTGTTTGTGTAAATGCGATTTCAACTTTTCTTAGTCCGCGGAGGCGGACATTGTTTGTGTAGACGCGGTTTCAACCGCCGAGTCTAAAAGTAATTTTGAAGGCAGAATTCAACTTTTCATCCGATATCCGACGCCGTGGACAGTTTCAATTAAGTTCGCACAGCCAACGGATTCGAGTTTGCGCCGCAGCAAGCGCACTTGAGCGGCTACTACATTGCTAAAAGTATCTGCGCTGGCTTCCCATATCTGATTCCGAATTTGGTCAGTCGTGACAATTTGGTTCGGATGTTTCATCAAATATTCTAACAATTGAAATTCTTTGTTAGTCAGCGAAATTGTTTGGTTGGTGCCGTTTTGATTGAGATAAAAAGCTGTGCGATTCCCGCAATCTAAGGCGAGATTTCCGATTTGTATCTGTTGGGGCTGTATTTGGGGCGATCGCCTTTGCAGCGCCCGCAACCTTGCTAACAGTTCCGCCATCCCGAAGGGCTTGACTAAATAATCGTCAGCCCCCGCATCCAATCCCGCCACTTTATCTTCCATCCTGTCTTTGGCTGTCAGCATCAAAACTGGCAAAAAACTATGTTTGGCGCGCAATCTTCGCAGCAATTCTATTCCCGACAATCCCGGAAGCAACCAGTCAAAGATGGCTAGGGTGTATTCCGTCCACTGACTATCTAGATATTCCCAAGCTTCATTCCCATCCTGGGCCCAGTCAACTATGTATTTTTCTTGCTTCAAAGTGCGATCGATCGCCTTTCCTAAATCTGGTTCATCTTCAACTAGCAATATTCTCATAAAAAGTAACCTTATGTCGCGCTAGGTACGTAGTTGCGCTTTAGCGCTAAAGCGCAACTACATACCTTTTGAAAAGTACCAATCGCTCAGTAAGTTTGAATCCCAACTCTACCGAGGGGAACCTCTGCGTTTATTCCCACAATTTTACCAGATATTGCATACCCCCAGTTGTGGCTGTAACCGGGTGTCTGAATGCCGCGCATATAAATTGAGATTGTAGTGTCAGGCGCGACTGGTTGAGCAAAAACTACGGTGGCTTTCTGGTTGTTGACAGATACTTGAGTATCAATTTTTTGATGGGATTGATTTTTTACCTCGATTCCTCCACGGATGCTCAGATCTGCTGGAAGGGCGATCGCAATTTCCGCAAGAGATCTTCCCTGAACATGAACATCAAAACGATGGGTAGCACCCTGAAAACCCGCTCTATTAGGAGTTGCAGCGCTACCAAGCAGGTGAGCAACATTAGCATTCTGCATAGCTCCTCCCGCAATAGTAGCAGGGGCATTAGATGCCAGCAGGAATGTAAATGCAGCAGCGTAAATTAACTTTTTCATAGCGGTAATCCCTGACAAATAAACTAATTTTTGTTCTTATTTATTAGTATTGCTGTCAAGAATGAAATATAGATGAAATTTTAGCTCTTTAACAATTACAATACTTACACAAGTATCACAATACTTAAAAAAAAAGGTACGTAGTTGCGCTTTAGCGCTAAAGCGCAACTACGTACCTTTTTTAAAGTCCCTGTTTCGTCCAGGACAGAATTAATTATTGTACTCTAAATTAAGAAAAACCAGATTCATAAAACAAACCAGGCTTTCATAGCTAAACTCAACTCAAATTACTGAGTGAATGTAAAACGACCGTCCACTTTTTCTCCCTTAATATCCGCATTCACCTTCACAGGATACTGACCTGGATCTTTGCCGGGAAATACAACAGCGTAATGTTTGCCTTCAGGATCGTATTTGAGAGCTAGGGTTTGTTGCTTTCCACTCGGCAACTGCACTTGTGCTGACACTTTTGCGTCAGGAACCGGTTCCTTTTTATCGCCTTTTTGCAGGTACAAATCTAAGTGAGTTCCAGTAGCTTCTTTGACAGGTACAAACTCTAAATGGTAAGCTCCAGCATTGACAACTTGACCGCCTTTAGCTCCTTTTGCAGCAGCAGGATCAGCGGCGGGAGCAGAAGACGCAGGTTTTGAAGCAGCAGGAGGGGGTGTTGGAGTGATTTTTGTATCACTTGCTTCGTCGCCTTTACCGCAAGCTCCCAAAAACAGCAGTCCGATACTGCTGAGAATAATTAAACTTGATTTGATCGTTTTCATGTGCTTGAATTTTTGCGGACAATTATTCGTAAATTATGGCATTTTAAAACAGGGCGTCAATCGATTTTAGATTTTAGATTTTAGATTTTAGATTTTAGATTTTAGAGGCGACTCCACGGATAAATCCGGGGGCTTGTACCATGAAGAAATTCTTGGTCAAGGAAAATCATCAAAAATTATTCAGCAATAGCCCGAATCGTTGCTAGAAAGCACTTAAACCAGTTTTTTCATCTTCAGCAACAGGCTCAGGTTCTTGAGGCCGTAAAAACTTCCCGAATTGAGCGTACAAAGCTGGCAAAACTAACAGAGTTAACGCCGTAGAAGTAAACAATCCTCCTAAAACTACGATCGACAAAGGTTGCAAAATTTCTTTTCCTGGCCCGCCTTCTAAGACTAACGGTGCTAAACCCAAAGCTGAAGTTAAAGCAGTCATCAAAATGGCGTTGAGGCGTTCCATCGAGCCTTTAACAACGGCTTCTTGAAAGGGCATTCCTTCAGCAAATTTAGAGTTATAGTTGTCTACTAACAGCAAGCCGTTGCGGGTAGCTACGCCGAATAATGTGACAAACCCAACCAGGGAAGCGACGGAAATTATACCGCCAGTCAAAGCTACAGCAATTACTCCTCCAACTAAGCCGATCGGCAAATTGATCATAATCATCGCAGTTGAAGCGATCGACTTAACGGACAAGTACATCAAGACGGTAATGACCAAAAAGGCGATCGCGCTAAACACTATAATATTCTGCGAAGCCCTTTGTTCCGCCTCAAATTGACCGCCGTACTGGATAAAATAACCAAACGGTAACTGCACCTCCCGCTTGACTTTAGCTTGAATTTCATTCACAACCGATCGCAAATCCCTACCTTTAGCATTAGCCGCCGCCACAATCAGCCGCGACACATTCTCGCGGTTAATCGTATTTGGGCCCGTACCGTATGTAACAGTCGCAACTTGCGCCAGGGGAATTTTACCCCCCCTTTCATCCCCCCCTTTATAAGGGGGGGAAAGAGGGGGGGTATCAACCAACAAATTTTGAATAGTTTCGAGATTGTTTCTGGCTGACGGCTGCAACCACACAACTAAATCAAAAGTTTGCTGTGCTTCCAACACTTGAGAAACAACTTTGCCATTTAAAGCAGTCTCAATGATTTCCGAAAGTTCTCCGATTTTCAAACCATATCTACCCGCAGCTTGGCGGTTAAACTTAATTTGAATTTGCT
Organism: Microcoleus sp. PH2017_24_DOB_U_A; assembly: GCF_020738205.1. Lineage (NCBI taxonomy): Bacteria > Bacillati > Cyanobacteriota > Cyanophyceae > Oscillatoriales > Microcoleaceae > Microcoleus > Microcoleus sp. PH2017_24_DOB_U_A. Next base: position 120,726 of record NZ_JAEQCT010000033.1, on the reverse strand, counting down.
GCACCGGCACCTGCGGTTCCAGTTGCAAATCCACAATTCCCTTCACAGTTTTCATTTGCGCTTCAACTTGAGCACCGATAGTACGAAGTTGATTCAAATCCGGGCCAAATATTTTCACAGCAATTTGACTTCTGACACCGGACAAAACCTCATCCATCCGGTGAGAAATAAAACCGCCGATATTTGGTGCAACTCCCGGCAATTTCGCAAATTCCTGCCGCAAATACTCCAAAGTTTTCGACCGATTTTTCATTCCTTCCTCGCTCAAACCAATATCGATGTGAGCTAAATTGACACCCGCAGCATCAGCATCGCCCGGAGCTCTGCCCGATCGCACTTGCACGTATTCAAATCTGCGATCGTCCTTAAGTGCATCTTCCATCGCAAAAGCCGCGCTATCCGTCGTCTCCAAAGACACCCCCGGATAAAGCAGAATAGTATTCACCAAAGTTTGCTCCTGAAACTCCGGCAAAAACACCCGTCCAAAGGAAGGCAAAATAACTAAAGCAGCCACCATACTAGCAGCAGCTAAAACTAAAACTATCGCTGAATACCGCATTGATAATTGGATAAAAAAGTGATAGATGCGCTTGCAAAATCTCGGCAACCAAGGTTCCTTGGCACTCATGCGTTTGTTCGGCAATAAAATAGCACAAAGCGCCGGAGAAACGAACAGCGATTCTAAACTAGAAATCACCACAACCACCAAATAAGTAATCCCCATCGGCGTAAAAATTCGACCTTCTACACCCGGCAAAGTAAAAATCGGCGAAAACACCACAATCCCAATTACCGTTGCTCCAATTAACGAATCGCGCACCTCTTGAGAGCCATCAAAAATCACATCCATCACCGGGCGCGGATGCTCAGAAGCCGTATTTTCTCGTAAATTGCGGTAGGTATTTTCAGCATAAACAATCGCATCGTCGATCGCAGTGCCGATCGCCACCGACAAACCACCCAAAGTCATCGTATTCAATCCCAAACCCAGCCAATACATCGCTAGCAGCCCGAACAGCCAAGTTAGGAAGAAATCGAGCAAAACCACCGTCAGAGTGCGCCAATTCATCAAAAACGGGATGAGAATGATGGTGACAATGATACTGCCTTCCACTAAAGCCGATCGCACATTTTCCACCGAAGAGTTGATATACTCTTCCTGCCGGAAAGTCACTGTCACCTTAATATCCTTAGGTAAAGCTTGCTGTACCTCAGCCATTGCCGCCTCAACCGCCTTCGTTACCGTCGGAGTATCGGCAACGGGCTGTCTGTTTACCATCACAATCACAGCTTTTTTGCCGTTAAAACTGCCGTTTCCCCGCTTGATTGCAGCACCAATCTTGACATCAGCGACATCACCAATTCTGACGGGTGTTCCTTGACGAGAGGCGATCGCAGATTGCTGCAAATCTGCCACCGATTCAATCCGCCCCACGCCTCGAATTAACGTTTCTTTATCCGGTGTAATTAAATAGCCTCCCGGTGCGTTAACATTGGCAGCTTTCGCCGCTTCTGCAACTTGTTGCAAGGACACATTAAAAGCTTTTAGCTTAGCAGGTTCGACTAATACTTGATACTGCCTTTGTTCGCCGCCGTAAGCCACGATTTGAGCAACACCAGTCACTGCCAAAAGGCGATTTGTGACTTGCCAATCTACCAGACGGCGCACTTCCATCAGCGGAGTAGTTTCTGATGTAAAAGCATAGGTAATTACCAAACCAACCGGAGAAGTTGTCGGAGAAATTTGTGGTGTTTCTACTCCAGCCGGGAGTTTGCTTTGAGCTTGTTGCAATCTTTCTGTAATCAACTGGCGGGCTTGATATATTTCGGTTCCCCAATCAAAGATTACCTTAACAGCAGAAATGCCGACAGCCGAAGACGATCGCACTGCTGTTACTCCCGGAGTTCCGTTAATCGCACTTTCGATCGGGAGTGTTACTAAAGACTCGATTTCTTCCGGTGCGAGGCCCGGTGCTTCTGTCTGAATTTCGACTTGCGGCGGTGCAAAAGGCGGGAAGACATCGAGGGACATTTTGGGGATGATATATAATGTCCAAAGGCTAATAATAATGGTGGCGAGAACGACTAGCCAGCGGCGATTAATTACCCATCTCAGAATAGTGCTGAACATTTAAACAGTTGACAGTTGACAGTTGACAGTTGACAGTTAAATAGCCATTCAATCTAGATTGACACCCAAGAATGAAATTAGGATGAAATCGTTTCTCTTTTAAGTCTGATTTATAAGTTATAGCGGTTCTCAGAAAGATTCGCGGACGTTGTTGGGCTTCAGCCCTCTTGGTTTAAGGGTTATGTAAGCTGTCAGTAGCTGTAGGGTGCGTCGCCATCTACAATCCTCAAAAAAAACGACAATCTCGTAGCGACGCACCTTACAAATCCTTTAAATAACCAATCGAATGTTCATCATAGTTATTATGAAAGCACCCAACAAATACTCACAAACTCTAAAAAACTTTGGCGAAACAGACTACAATCCAGTCCCGCCAAAGCGCTCAAAACGAGTAATCATGCGCGCTCAGTTCAAAGGGCGTAAAAAACCTATGATGTATATTTGTGATCGAGAAGAATCGCACAGATTTCTAGATGCAGATAAATGAATCAACTCTCAGACAAGGTGATTACTTGTAAACAAAAATTTTACTTTAAACTCTGGGTTTCTGCCTCCTGGCTTTTAACACGGTGGTTGTCATCATGCGGCAATTCATCTACTTTACTCGCATTGATTGCCACTGCGGAGGTAGAAAAACCATTTTTGGCATGACTTTGAGATGCTGCTAGTGCTGGAAATTTGCGCCGTTTTCCCAAAAATACCCCGGCTGTGAAAGTCAAGGATGCGATCGCAATTCCTCCCCCAACTCCCGCCCACAATAAAGACACAGGCAAATTATTAAAGTTAACCTCTGTTACCTTAGGACTTACCTCTTTCTTTTCCTCGCTTGTTGATGGCTTACTACCGCCTCGCAGAGATTGTGCGTAAAGTTGAGGCGCCCGCTGGGTTACAATCAAATCTCCATCGAATAAACCGCTCTTAATTTCTACTAAATCCCCCGCAGTTTGACCGACTTCAATGTCAACCGCTTGATAAGCATCGCCATTTTGGACGTAAACGGTTTTTTTACCGCTAACATCTACTACCGCTGTAATCGGAATTGCTAAAACATTAGTAACATTTTTGTTAGTTAAAATTTCCAACTCAGCAAACAATCCCGGCTTTAACTCGCCGTTACTATTATCTAATTCTGCTTTCACTGGGATAACTCGCGTTTCTCCTTGCACGGATGAGCCAATTAAGGTGATTTTTCCCTTGAAAATACGATCGCCCAAATTAGCAACTTTCACCCTGACTTCCTGGCCCTGTTTTACCTGATTCAAGTCTTTTTCGTAGATGTTGGCGGTGGCAAAAACCCGGCTGTCATTTAAGACGCTCATCAACGGTTTTTCAGCGCTTACAGACTCTCCTGGGGTGATGGCGCGATCGGCAATCGTACCAGAAATCGGAGCAATTACGGTGACAAGTCCTCGATCGTTCGCAACAGTGCCTAATTGTTGCAGCCGCGCTTGATAGGCTGCGTCGGCTAAGCGAATGCGCGACTGAGCGACTGCGACGGCAGTTTTGGCGCGTTTGACCTGATTCTCGGCTTCCAGCACTTCCCGGCGGCTCTGAGCCTTGGTGAGTTGAGCTTTTGCCTCGGCTACCTTGCTTTGGGAATCGCGCAATTCCCGCACCGGCAGATCTACTTCGGCTTGTTTAATTTCGGTTTCGGCTTTAATAACTTCGGGACGGCTTTTTGCCTTGGCAACATTGGCTTTAGCTTCGGCGAAGTGAGATTGCGACTCTAGCATTGTACGCCGCGCGATCGCCCCTGACGCAACTAACTCGCGATCGCGATCGAACTGTTCCTTAGCCACAGTCAGTTCAGTTTCCGCCCGCGCTATCTCTGCTTGCGCTATTTCAATCTGACGTTGATAATTTTCCTTAGCAACTTTGACAACAGAACGCTGATTGACTAATTCTTGCTCTCGCTTGTACTGTTGAGTTGTTGCTGCTAATTGAGTTTGGGCTTGTATTATTTCTGCTTCAGAGATTTGAATTTGGCGATCGTAATTTTCTCGTGCTAGTTTCAAATCGCCTTGTGCTTGCTGCAAATCTGCCTCAGCTTCCGCTCGTTTCGAGAGAGATTCAACGCGCAACTGTCCTAATTCTGAACTCGACAAAACCGCAACCGGTTGACCTTTTGATACCTTGTCTCCAGGCTTAACTAACAACTCTACCACTTTGCCAGCTACCGAAGCCGTTACTTCTACCTTTTGGTTTGGTAAAGTTTCAATTTGTCCTGTGGTTTTGATGCCGATATCTAGTCGCTGTCGGGTAGCCGGAGAGACTTTAATTCCCAACCGTTTTGCTGTTACGGCATCTACAGAAATAGCAGCAGGAGTTTGAGTTGTTTCGCCGCTTTGGTGAAATTCATTTCCGTGTCCCGCGTGGGCGAAAACTGCGGTAGGAGAATTTAGCAAAATTAGGCTTAACAAAGTTATTGAAAAGCTGCTAATAATTGCCGGAGATTGAGAATATTGGTGAAATATCATCGTTGGCATTTTCCTGGAAATGAGGTTGAGTGCCACAGGCTCAGCGGTTGGTATTTTGGCAAAACAAGTAAGTTAACCGAATTAACCGGAGCTACTTATTAACCTTTTTCAAGAAACGACTGCTAAGCAATGACCAAGAGCTAAAATTTATCTCCTCAACCTAGTCTTTCACTGCCAAATGAAATTAGGATGAAATTTCGGCTCAGCAGCCCAGATACCCTCCAGATTCTAAAATCCGAAGATAAGTTTTACCTAATCCCAAGGAATTGCGCTGTAGATTTTTTGCTCGTTTCTCAAGTTCTTTCGCTTCAAGTTTCTTTGTTAAAATGCTCATGAACTCGTCCCCGGCTGCCTTTGATTGATAAGTTGTGTTTGATTCCAAGCTGTTCAACATCATTGACTACCCTGTATATAGCTTTGTAGTGATTCTCATACTTTAGAGGTAGGGCTTCTGAATTGTCTACAGTATTTTTACGTAAAAAATGAAATGATGTGAATTCAGACAACTGCTGACAGCCCTGTTCGAGCTATATTAATGTTAGCCCAAGGTTTTTGCCACTTTTCAGTAGCAAGATTTCTAGCTTTTGTCAAGCAAGTATTTCATGAAAAATTGACACGCTGTGATTCCTATCACTTGTTTTTTGGCTTTCTGTCACATATTGCTTAGTGGAGCTAAATTACTCCTTGTACTAAGCTTGGTACCAGTCTTTCATTTGCTCAATTTCTGCTTGTTCCGAATTCAAAATTTATTGATCTAATTTCTTTGTTTCCGGCTGTTTCGACTTTTTGAAAGTATCTTCAGCCATCAATAAAGTGGGTGCATCTGGTTTTTGAAGAGGGCGAAGCATGACCGGATATAAGTTATTAGTTATAATCCCATATTGATTGCGGTCATGCTTCGCCCCTACAGATATATTTGCTTGCATTGAGATGCACTCAATAAAGCTTCTTCGCGGTGGAGAATAATCGCAGTTTTTCAGTATATAGTGGAGCGAGCGAAAGATTCGCGGACGATAGGGCATAGGGCATAGGGCATAGGGCATAGGGCATAGGGCATAGGGCATAGGGCATAGGGCATAGGGCATAAGGCATACCTCACTTTTTTGAGAACCGCTGTATAGTGGAGCGAGCTAAAGATGAAGTATTGACCAATCAATCCCTCAATCCCTCAATCCCTCAATCCCTCAATCTAAAATCTAAAATCTAAACTTCTGCCTCATCTTTTTGATAAAGACTATACAAGGGGCGGGTTAAGCAAGCCAACTTCCAGACAACAGATAATTCCCGTACAAAACCCGCCCTCTTAAATTAGCCTCCCCAAACTTTCTTCAAAACCTCTTGAGGAGAAATGTCAGCCATTTTACCAGTAGGAGATTTAATTCCCAAAAAGCGATCGCTCTTGGGCAGCAATTTTGCAGGTTCAGTCGGGCCGAACAAAGCTATTGTATAAGTTTGAACCGCCACAGCTAAGTGCATCGGCGCACTGTCAGTACACATCATCAAATTAGCAGCAGCAATGGTGGCCGCCAACTTGCCGACATCATCCGGCGAGATAACTTTTACACTCGGACAGAGTTCGACTAACTTTTTCACGAAGGCTTCATCTTCGGGCCCTTTCACCACCACAACGGGTAAATTTGGCTGCCGCTGCTGGCAGTCTTTGATGATTTGCTGCCAGTTGTCTATTGGGTAAATTTTGTCAATACCTTTAGACAAAGCTAGCTGACTCGAACCGCCGTGAATTAGAATGTAACCGCTTTCTTTGATTCCCAACCGCTGCTGTTCGGCTTCCGCCCACTGAATATCCTGTTTTGGTACACTAATTGCGATCGCAGGACTTGGATTGTTAATGTTGAATCCTTGGAGCAAATCGTGGTACATTGAAGCCGCGTACTGGTCTGTTTTCAGAGGTACCGAATCGGTGAGAAATCGAGCGCCGTTGGTTCCAGAATACCCAACTCTCTGGGGAATGCCTGTCAGCCACAGCAGAAGTCCTACAGTCCACCGCTGGCCGAGAGAAACAACTGCTTCGTATTCGCGATCGCGAATTACGCCCAGTAAATTTCCCAAATCAGCCATCGCATTGCGATCTTTGAAATTGTACGTCAAGACTTCTTTGACAGACTTGCAGACTCGGTAAGCGCCCTTCGCCCTCGGTTCCACGATGACATCAATCTGAGCCTCTGGATAAGACTGCTTGAGGTCATCAAGGGTAGGGAAAAATAAAATTTGGTCGCCAATCCCGCCTGGGACAAGTGCTAGTATTCGCATCATAAACGATCGGGCTATTATCTATCGAGGTAGCTCTCAGCGATCGGCTTTCAGCTATCAGCTTATAGTATTTTAAGACGTTAAAAGCTACTGGCTGACAGCAAAACAACTGACTGAAAATTACAGGACGCTTTTAATATATACCTAGTTGGGTGAAGAAGGGTTAGTTAATGCACTTATTAATTCCTGCGGCGGGTTCGGGGCGACGGATGGGTAGTCAGCGGAACAAACTGCTGCTGACTTTGCTGGAAAAACCTTTGCTGAGTTGGACTTTGGCCGCCGCTGAAGCTTCGCAGCAGATTAGCTGGATCGGCATTATGGGCCAGCCTGAAGATTTTCCTGATTTTAAGGCAATTCTGGGCGATTTAGCTTTGCTCAAGCCCGTGGAACTGATTCAAGGAGGGGCTACCAGGCAAGAGTCAGTTTACAACGGTTTGCAGGCCTTGCCGCCAAATGCCGATCGCGTGTTGATTCACGACGGCGCCAGGTGTTTAGCAACTCCTGAATTGTTCGATCGATCTTCAGCAGCTCTCTTAAGCTGTCCGGGCTTGATTGTCGCCGTCCCGGTCAAGGATACGATTAAGGTGGTGGATGAGTCTAGAATCGTGCGAGACACACCGGACAGAAGCCATTTGTGGGCTGCCCAGACTCCCCAAGGATTTGAAGTGAAATTGTTAAAGCAGTGTCACCAACAAGGGCGGGAGAAAGGTTGGGAAGTTACAGACGATGCAGCTTTGTTTGAAAAATGCGGTTTACCAGTGCAAATTGTGGAGGGGGAAGAGACAAATTTAAAAGTTACAACGCCCGTTGATTTAGCGCTAGCTGAATTTATTTTGCGGCAGAGAACAGATAAGAGTAAATAAAATTTGTTGACTATTTTTAAGAACGGGCTTTCCGGCCCGTTCCACAATCAATAATTTTATTAATTGTGGAACAGGCCGGAAAGCCTGTTCCTTCTGTTATCCTAGAAATATCATAGCTGGAAGTAAAAAAATATGATTTCTGTTGCGCCGATCGCACCACCGTTACTCCGAGGCGAACAGCGAGTGGTGTTTAGAGATATTACTTGGGAGGGTTATCAACAACTGCTCCAGATTTTGGGCGATAAACGAGCGGCTACATTGACATTCGATCGAGGGACTTTAGAAATTACCATGCCTTTAGAAGAACACGAATTCTCAGCACGCTTAATCGAGTTTTTGATTCGGATTTTGGTGAGAGAACTAGGTTTAAAGATAAAAACAATGGGTTCGACAACCCTCGATCGATCGGATCTAGAGCGCGGTGCAGAACCCGATAATGCCTATTACATCCAAAATCAGCCCCTCGTAGCCGGTCGTACAGTAGATTTAGCAACAGATCCGCCACCCGATTTAGTCGTAGAAATAGATATCACCCATACTGATATTAACAAGCCTGCTCTCTATGCCAGTATGGGAGTACCGGAGTTGTGGCGGTACGATGGTAGAGAATGGCGAATTTATAAGCTGGAGAATGATGAGTATTTGGAAGTATCTGTTAGCCCCACTTTTCCGATTCTCCCCAAGTCCAAGCTCTACGAATTTTTGGCGGCAGCACAGGTAGATGAGGTAGAAGCGGAGGTGAATTTACGCAACTGGGTGAGAGAGAGCACTGATGGTTGATTCATATTATTGGTTGTTCGTAATTATGGAGCTATATTTTTTTTTAACCGCAGAGGAACGCAGATAAACGCAGATAAAATCCCATCCGCGTTCATCCTTGTTCATTCGCTGATATCTGCGGTCAAAAAATCCAAATCTATGCAATAACCAATAACTTAGGTTTATCATGAAGGATTAATCGGAAAATCAGTATCATATTCAATCTCTGTCGCACTTTTAACTAAATCCAAAAACGCAAACACGGCCGGAATTAACAGCGCATCCTTCAAAACAGCCACTCCAATTACCCTTTCAAAAGCCGCTGGTAAACTGCAAACTTTTACCTCAGCAGGTATCGGTTCGGCCGCCAAACGCGGCATAATTGTAGCACCCAAACCGCCCATCACCATACTGACGATAGTTGAATCTTCGCTGAGTTCGTAAGCGATATTTAAGGGGAAATCCGAAGTTGCTAAATATTTGCGTAGCGGTATAGAACAAGCAGTTTCCGGCGGCTGCAAAATCAGCGGATGATTTGCTAATTCTTCCCAAGTAATTTTTCCACTTGATAATTTAGCAGTTGGTGGCAACAACACAACGTATTTATCCCGCAAAATTTCTCTACTTTCAAATTCATCTGAGATGGGAAGAGAAACAAAGCCGATGTCTGCTTTGCCCGATCGCAAAGCTTCCTCCACAGCCTGGGTATAATAGACTTCGGTAATGCTGACAGCAATCTTGGGAAAGCGATCGCGAAATTGAGCAATAATACCCGGTAGGATATGAGTTGCGACGCTGCGAAACGTCACTATCCGCACCTGGCCTCCCTGCAAACCTTTTTCTAAATCCGCTTCTTTTACCATCATTTCTAACGATCGCACAATTTGACGCCCGTGAAGCACCACTCTTTCCCCCACCGGCGTCAGTTGAGCACCGTGTCGCCCCCGATGGAACAATTGCACACCCAATTCTGTTTCTAAAGAGGCGATGGCGTGGCTGACTGCGGATTGTGACAGTTCCATTTGCAAAGCCGCTTCGCTAAAGTTTTCACAGTCGGCTACTGCTATCAAAGCCTGAATCTGAGAGAGTTTCATCCGCCGTGTGTTGATGTCATTCATAGCGTTTCCTAGAAGGAAGAGTTGACAGTTGACAGTTGACAGTTGACAGTTGACAGTTGACAGAGGGAAGAAGGAAAAAAGAAGCATCTCAGTTGTGCATTTACAGTGTTCCGCTCAAAAAAGGTTCGTAGTACGGACTTTAGTCCGCTCTTTAAAAAATGCTTCTTGAAAAACTGAGATGCTCCCAGGAAAAAGGACTCGAAGGCAAGGTTTTCAGCAATTAATAACGTCCTACTAACTGTCGGGTGCGGTTGGTATATTTATCTATCGATTTTATTCATACAACCTATGCAAGTAATGACTTGATTGTTGTTTTGCCCAGAGCTAGGGTGGATTTATCAGGTAAAAGATTTAATTGTACAGGAGTTGCAGAGCTATCAAAAGTGCTGTAATTGCGAGCAAGTTATTGCTTCCTTTTAGCTGCGATTTTTGATTGTGCAATTTTTGTTTAATTAACAATTTGAAGGTGTTTGTTATGTCTACTTACGAAAAACGGCGGTGTCCCGAAAACACAAGCTTTATTTCGATTAACGAGCCAGCTAAATATGCCAAAAAGCCAAAAAGCCGATCGCTCTTTTCAGCTATCAATCAACTTTGGCAAGGTTTGCTCACCGCCGCTGCTGGCGAAAACGAGGTCAGAATTTGGCAAACCTGCGATCGCAATGGTAACACTTGCTGGCACGGTTGCGATCGCGCGACTGGTCGCTCTAAGAGCGCCGCGACAGATGACGAAATACGCGCTTGGATCGATCGGCGTTATTGCCAATAGTAGATTATTGCTTGTGTGGGGGAGTTTCGATTGTTTGCGAGCAGCCAAGATTTTGATAAACCAGCCCGCCAGAAAATTCGGGGAAATTGTTGATTTTGGATAATTAATTCCAAAGGAGATGCTATGCTTCAAAGATATTCCGAATGTGCAGCGCCAGATCGCATAATCCTCATGAAAAACGAGGTGTATAGGTTGCCTCAAAATCATCGAGAAGTTCAAGTCTTGTCAGGAATTGCTTGGATTACAGTTGACAAACAGGACATCATCTTGCACAGTCCAGAAAAAATATCGCTTCCACCGAGCAAAAACTTTGCTGTCATCTCCGCTCTCAACTATATGCCGCTGATTATGGCAGTCTGTTCAACAGTTGACAGTTGACAGTTGACAGTTGACAGTTTGAGAGCTACCTCTACCCTTAAGTCCGAGTATTGGAGTAATGAATAGTCTGATTTTAATTTCTCCCGATCGGGCGGGCTTTCAACCAATTCTTTATGGTAAGACATAAGCCAAGCCAAGCCATTTTCGATTTTGGATTGAAGAAGTGGAATTGACTGCTTGTGCATGAGTTTGCAACTTGGTTAAAGTTGCATTCTTTGTTGAAACTGGTATCAGAGGCTAGCGACACAGAAAAAAACTTGGCAGAAACACCCCAAAGAGGTCTATCTTATTTATAAATGGGCTTTTGGAGGACTCGATCGGTGTATTGCCACTCTTACCGCTTCAGCTATCTCGCAGCTATAAGTATTGTGGTATCGCCCGCACTCAGCTTGCTGGAAATTTCAGACGCTCGGGCATTTGCCCCTATTATAAATGCCAGGCCAGCTCGATCGGGCGATTCCCTACGGGATAGCTTCGCCCCGCGTGCCCAAGCAACAGATCCCAAAACGGAAGCAGACAAACTCTTTGAAACAGGAGTCAAACAGCACCGTGAGGGTTTGTTTCGAGAAGCAATCCAGACTTTTGAGCAAGTTTTGGCAATTCGCAAGCAACTAGCCGACAAACCGGGAATCGGAGAAACCCTCAACAATATCGGGGAAGTTTACACCGAAATGGGTTCGCAGTCCAAAGCTTTGGAAGTTTTGCGACAAGCTTTAGCCATTCACCGAGAAATCGGCGAAGGGCCCCGCATTGCCCACACTCTCAATCTCATCGGTTTCGTCAACCGACTTGCGGACAATTTTGACGAAGCGATGAAACTGCACCAAGAAGCTTTGGAACTTGCAAAAATTGCCAACGACCAAATTCAAATAGCAGAATCTTTTCACAACATCGCGGCAGTGTACGCAGAGCAGGTAAATTACGCAAAGGCGATCGAATTTTACCAGCAAGCGCGGACGATTCGCACCACAGAGGGCGATCGGCGCGATTTAGGCCGTACCCTCAATAACATGGGCGGCGTCTATTACAACATCGGCGACTTTAACAGAGCGATGGAATTTTACCATCAAGCCTTAGCAATTCGCCGGGAAATCGGAGACAGGGCTGGCGTCGCCCGCCTCCTCAACAACATGGCACTTACCTGTCGCAAACAAGGCAAAGATACTCAAGCGTTGATCTATTTTCAGCAAGCAATACCGATGTTTGAAGCTATCGGTGACAAGACAAGTATGGGACGCTTGTTTAACAATATGGGCGCGATTTATGAAAGTCTCCGTCAATATCCTAAAGCTCTCAACTCCTACGAGCGAGCTTTGAAAATTGCCCGCGATGGCGGCGATAAAGCTGGAGAAACTACGGCGATGGAAGGCATTAAACGATTGTCGTCCGGGCAGTCTTTGCCACAATAATCGCAGGATATAATTATCATATTTCTTGGTACGTAGTTGCGCTTAAGCGCTCTTTCTTGGATTATTCAAGAGCGCTTAAGCGCTCTTTCTTGGATTATTCAAGAGCGCTTGCATCGCAACAACATACCTTTCTTGGTACGTAGTTGCGCTTAAGCGCTCTTTCTTGGATTATTAAACAGCGCTTGCATCGCAACAACATACCTTTTCAATCCTTAAGAATCTCCCGGTAACAAACCGGGAGACTTGAAAATTATAACCTAACCAACTAGCCCGATCGCCCTTTTAGTCAAAGCATCAGCCGTCAACCCATTAAACGCCATCAACTCACCAGCGCTAGCAGTGGTTTCCCCCCGCTTCCATGCGAAAGTATCGCGCGGGCAATTGCTGCGAAGCATCACCGGCTCCAACATCCCAGAAGCACCGCCTGTCACGCCAATCAAGGCATCTCCACCAAACATTTCGGCAAATTTCTCATCGCTCAAAAAGCCACCGTCAGCTTCCGAACAAGTATTCCAAGCAACATCGCTGGAACGGTACAAACGGCGGGGATTCACAACAGAAACAATCCGCACTCCCAAGCCTTCTTTCTCCAATGATGCCGCCGCTTCAAACACCGGCATTAAAGTCATATCGCCGACAACAGCAAACACAACTTTCTTATTTCCGGTTGTTTCGTGCAACACAATTCCACCATCTTCTAAACCTTGGCGAGTCTGTGCAAAAGTAGTACGAATTGGCAGCGGCGACTTGCTCGCAGTAATCACAACTCCCTTATTTCTGGCACTCAAAGCCCAATCATAACAAGCTTGAATGCTGTTAGCATCCGGTGGAAACAAAGGAAACACATTTCCGTTACGCATCATCGCCGCAAAATAAGCCTCAATTTCCGGGCGTTGGTGCGTCCAACCGTTGCGGCCTTGCTCCAATGCACCCGCTGTAAATAAGGTGACAGTTGCCGGAGTTGCACGGCGCAATTCTGCCATTGCTTGCGTTACTGTTTGCCAAATTGGTAAACCGTTGATGGCAAAAGATTCGTAGGAACACCACAAACTCCGCGCTCCAAATAGCGACAATCCTACTGCCAAACCCGCGCAAGCATCTTCGCTCAAAGGTTCGTAAACTTGACCGTTTGGCGATTGATTGTACAAATCATCCGTCGTCGGGTGAATGATTTTGAGAGCTTGGTTGATGTTGGCAATTGCTGATGCTTCGTTGCCGTCTGCATTGGTGACAAGAAAAGTGCGATCGCGCTCGCCGACAGTTCCCACCAAACGTCCCATTGCAGTTGTCGAAATCTTCGCTTCTCCACCAACCGCAAATTCTTCTAAAGGCAATTCTCCCAAATCTGCTAGCGGCAATGTAAACTCAGTAACAACGGTTTTCGCAGCAGGCCCGCCACCCGCACGTTCGCAATTTGTCCGCACCAACTGCCACGCCTCAGCAGTCAAAGCCCGCTGTTTTAAGGCGCTGACAATGTGCGGAGCATCCAGCGTATCTTTCGGATAAAGGTTGTGAGATTTTGCACCCAATGCGTGTACGCCTGCACCTTTTAACTGTTTGATAATAAACACAGTTAATTTGCCGCCGAGAGCAGATTTGGCTGCTTTGTCAACTCCTTCTAAAACAGCTTTGGTAAATGCCATCCGCTGTTCGAGGGAAAAAGCCGTGCTGTCAACATAAGCTTCCGGTTGATTTTTGTCATCAAATTCCTTAGCGTCAACTAAGATGACTTCTTTAAAACCGTTTCCTTGCCAATAAGCAATCATTTCAGCATTAGTTTTAGTCGAAACCATACTGTGATGTTCTTGGGAATATCCGTTCCAAACTAACACTGGCAAAAAGTTAGTAGCTTTCGGATAAGCAGTGTGAAAATGTCCCATGCTGCTCATCGGATAGGGTTCGCCCATCCCACCGTCGCCCATTGTGAAAGCAAACAGTTTGTCGGGGTGCAAAAGTGCGCCCGCCATTGCGAAATGCTGTCCTTGTCCGAGGGGGCCTGCTGGTGCTAAAAGGCCGGGAATGAAGCCGGAAAGATGTCCTAATAAACCGTCTTTTTCGCGGAATTTATCGCGCGCTTGCTGCACTTTGGTAATTCCCATGTCTTCTAAAGATCGATCGAGAAACATGGCACTATAAAATCCTGGCGCGTGGTGCCCGACTTCGGTGACAATGTTCTTGTGTCCCAACATCACCAACGCAGCGTAGGCCTCAGCTTGGCTGGCAAAACCCCCCGGATGTCCCGATGCCTTGCTGGCTGTGATTTGCAGCGTTAAGTAGCGCAGGGCGTCTGCTCCGAGCATCGTTTGAAAGACGGCGGCTGGATCTGCTGGATCGGCGATCGAATTGCTTCCTTGGGCGATCGCAGGTGTTTTCCCGTAAGTCTCAAAACCCGGCACATTCTCCGAGAAATACTGGATTCCTTCACAAAAACTAGGAATTGCTGACGTTGCCTTCGGCGTAGTTGCAGTCATGCTTCTTTATACCTGAAAAATTTGACTTGGATTAAGTAACAGTAATTTTATAGCTTTTGTGTTGCAAAAAATCATCACTTCTGCTATGTCGAATCATAAATCTGTCAAATATCTCAAATTTTTATAGCAATCCCCAAAACGGTGACAACTTTGTTGATTGCTGAAACCATTAATTTTATTCCCTCTTCCTTCTTCCGTCTTCCTTCTTTTTACCTTGAGCGAAGCCGAAAGGCTATCTGCTTTTTTTACTCTGAGCGCAACCTTTCTATCGCGTCCGATCGATTGACTCCAATAAGTAAGGTTTGTAGTGCGGACTTCAGTCCGCAGCATAAAGCGGACTGAAGTCCGCACTACAAACTGTTTCTTTAGGGTTCGGCAATATCTACATCTAGTCGTTCCCCAAGATTAATATAAATCGGAGCGCCGCTTTCAAAAAGAGACGGTCTAGCCTTTTGATTCGCCAACCAAACGAAGAAAGTGCTAAGTGCAGGAGCTGGATCTTGATCGCGGCGCAACGTGTAGATCAAACCTTCGCAGGGCCCGTTAATCCGGCTGCTCGTGCAAATCGCTTTTTGATTGTTTACCAGACCGACAGTGACATAATTAAGCTGTTTGTTGCGGTTATAATTATCTAGGCGTTGAGTCACTTGTTGACAGCGAGTCAGAGGATCGTAGCCAGCACTAGAAAAGAAATTAGAATTCCAGCGAATCCAAGGCTCTCTAAACCCTTGGGGATTTTGATATACAGTCACTGGTTCTCCTGTTGAGGTATCGCACACAAATCCCCCCCGCTGGAGATTCGGTTGAGTTTGGGGAGAGCTGCGGTTGATGGCAATATTGCTGAGAATATCAAACCCGTTAGGTAAGGTTTGCGATCGCAACGCCGTAAAAGCATCGATCGGGATTGCGGCATTCAACCCAGTTTTAATTTCCTCAGTCTGACCGTTCCACTGGCTCTGCACCGTACCAACAGTATCACCCTGGCCGTGAATTCCCACAACCCTGCCATCAGCATCAAATACAGGCCCGCCACTCATCCCACGCCTTGTCACAGCTTGATAGCGCAGTCCGTACCCCGACGATGCGCGACCGACGCGAGAAGAGATAATACCAGCAGTAAATTCGAGTTTTCTTTCAGATCCAGAGGCGACTGGTAGCGGATAGCCAGCAACGTAAATAGTAGAACCGACAACAGCACGTTGCGATTCGCCGATCGGTGCTACTGGATACCGATCTCGGCTCTGAAACTGGATCAAAGCTAAGTCTATATCGCGATCGTTTTTCGGGAGTCGCTGTATTCTGATTGCTGTATAGCTTTTTTCCGAATGAGTGCGAATGCTGTATTCTTGGGCGAGACTTGCCACTACGTGATTCGCCGTCAGAACAGTGTAAATATTCCCCTGTTTAGCAATAATTACTCCTGAGCCACCAGCCGCAAAACCCAGCGTGTTGTTCACTTCTACAGTTGTGAACATCGCTAGCTCCGCAACTTCTTGGGCTGTTTTAGCACAAGCAGCATATTGTGGGCCGACAATTGCTGCCGCCGTTACTGCACCGGTCAAAATGACTGTCAGCGCATCAAACCGCAAACCCCACGAATTCATCGCTAACTCTCCACATGAGACGAGACGAACTGCAAATATGTACTGATAGGAATTCCCCAACTAGATTTAACCATCTTTTCCAATAATTCCGGCGTCGGTTCACTTCCATCTTCAAAAGCATAGACGCCAAAACCGGGATCTCGATACTTACCTCGACCGTTAATCCCAACCAAGAAACCTTTGGCATTAAAAATCGGGCCGCCGCTCATGCCAATTTTAACCTCATTTGTATAGCCCAAGCTATAGCCTTCAGGTAAAGATTTTGGCAGCAGCAGTTCTACGAACCCCTGCGCTACGGCCAACGCCCCAGTCTCCGCAGGGAATCCGGCCGCCAGCAGCGGCTCTCCCACCGCTGGCTGCTGCGCGCCAATCGGCGCTACTTTATACTCGATCGCGCTGCGAAATTTAGCGATCGCCAGATCCGTATCGCCCAGTCGCTGCGGAACTCCCAACAGTTGGTGGATCTGGCCGTCGCTCGTGATAATTGTGCGATCGCCCTTGTCGAAAGCCACAACGTGCCAGCTAGTCAACACAGTATACATTTGTCCCTGCCGCTGGACGATCGCCCCAGAACCCGAGGATTTCGAGGTCTTGATGCGTATCGTCGCCTGTCGCGCCAAGTTTTCCACGTCACCCCCGGGAATTGGCAATGAGATTGGCAATTTTCCAGTCTTTACCGCAGTTCCGAGGGCCCAGAAAAAGGGGGCAGTTGCGCCCGATCGCCCATATTTTCCCCTAGTTTTTCCCCTAGCTTTTCTCTCACATCAATGTAAGGAATTTGGCTGCTTTCCTCCGTAGAGGGCATCCCCACCTGTCCTTGACGCCAAGCTAACAAATTATACAAAGAGCCGATCGGGTCTTGGCCCGGCCGCAGGGTATAAATCAAATTTTGGCACACACCATTGACTTGATTCGCCGTGCAGATGACATTTTGGCCGTTCATCTGACCAACGGTAATGTACCTCAGCATTCGGTTGCGGCGATAGCTTTCGAGGCGTTGGCTGACCAATTGACACCGAGTTGCCGGATCGTAGCCCGAACCGGAAAAATAATCAGAAGTCCACTCAATCCAAGGCTCTACTGCACCTTGAGGGTTTTGGTACAGCGTCACCGGCGCACCTGTCGAGGTGCTGCACCAAAATCCGCTTTCCCCCACTGTCGGCCGGGCATAACTTGGCGCAGAAGCCACTGTCAGAGCGCACAGGGCGATCGCTGCTGTCGCCAAAACTTTTGTTAATTGCTGTTCGATCATGTTTTCGCTCGATTTTTAGTAAATTTGTTACAAAAAGCACCTGATTCTGCGATAATAATCTTGATACGCAAGTTAATTAGAGATCCAAATCACAGCAAATTTCAGCTCGATCGACTGCACATCAGAAACTCGGAATCATGGCCGACACTCACAGGTGCAGCCTTACGGAAACCAGTTTTTTTTGTACTTCAGTTTGCTGAAATCTTCTGTATGTTGTTCGCTACTTGTACATTCCTTATCGCGGTGCTTTCGGCGCGGTTGTTGAACCATGCCACAATACGTGGCCAACTCTAAATTCTGTCGTCATTACTACTATCAAACTCAAGCTTTCGCCAACCGGAAAGAGGCTGTTACCTCAGACCTTGGAATAGCTAAATTTGCATCGGGTACATCACACCACTGACAAGGTATTTGATCTAACTTGTGATTTAAATCGCGAGGTCGATCTGCGGAGATACGAAGACGGCAGGGTTGCACCAATGAGGGGAGATACCCCTCTTGTGTAATCTAACACTAAAATAAAGGTATTAGCAAGCAATATTTCGGACATTTTTGATTGCCGACCGTAGAATCAGGGTTTCATGGCGATCCTCTGCGAGGGCTACGCTAACGAGGCACACGATACGCTTTCGGGTAAATCAAGGGTTTCAGGCTGCGATCTAAAAACTGTCCGGACTATTAAACAATAACTCTGAACTTATTTTCGTCTTCATACTGCGGAAATACTTCTAAGTGAGTGTAATTAGGGATTAAGTGCTTGCTACCACCAAAATTCTGCCCGACCTACACTGACGTTTAGTTGAGTATTAAAAAGTTATGAACCTTATCTGCAAACAGTTCGGGTATTTAGCGACTGGATTAATTTTGATCGGGGGTAGCAGTTGTTCTAGCTACGATGCAGCAGCTAAATCAGCCGAAAACCAGAGCCAACCCTCAGCAAGAACCCGTCAGTTCCCGCACCTACAGCTAACCGGCAATCAACTTGATAGTCGATCGGCCCCACCGGAGCCCTCTAACTCTGTTAGCTCGGTTTTACCGAGTACCAAAGTACCAGAAAGCACAGCTACAGTTACGGTTTATGAGGTAGACAATCTTTGTCAAAGTCTGAAGCCAGCAACAGTTACAGGCCCAGATAACCAGTTAATGTCATCGGCCGTTAATGAAGTATTAAAGCAGGAGATTTTCGCTAGTCTGGGTTTAGTTGGTTATCGGCTTAAAATCGATCGCGACCTCGGCATCGCTACCGTAGATTTACGGGCCTCAGGGAATTCGCGCCAGAAATTGCAAAATCTGTCAAGCTGTCAGATGTTAGGTTTGTTCGGAGGCGTGCGCCAAACCCTAACCAGTTATGCTCCTTGGCAAATTAAAACAGTCCGTTTTACAGAGCTCGGACAGGACATTGTGAGTACCGTTCGAGAATAATCCCTTAAAATTATGGGAGAGCGTACAACCCGCTTTCTGCGGGATTCCTATGGATGTTACCCGCGTCCTCTAACAGCGCCATAATTTTTATGACCCTACCTGACGGCCCCAAAACCCCCCGCTTCTTGCAGCTAATTCAATGGATTGGCGATCCGCTGACATACATGGACGGCAACGCCAAAAAGTACGGGGAGATTTTCACGACTCGATGGGGCAACCTTGAACCCTTCGTGATGATCCACAGCCCGCAAGCGATCCAGGAAATGCTCAACAGCAAGGCGCTTGATGCTCCAGGCGATATCAACGGTATTCTCAAACCAGTCCTGGGGGAACAATCGATGATTGTAATCTCCGGAGAAAAGCACAAACGGCAACGTCAATTATTGATGCCACCCTTTCACGGGGAACGGATGCGAAACTACGGCCAGCAAATTTGCGATATTACCCAAGATGTTGCTAGCAAGTGGAAGGTCGATCGACCTTTTGTCGCCCGCACAGCCATGCAGGAAATCACCATGCGGGTAATTTTGCAAGTAGTCTTCGGACTGAATGAAGGGCCGCGGTTGCAGCAACTTTCCCCGCTGCTGGCTTCAATTATCGATATGACCGGCTCTCCGGTGCGATCGAGTATCCTATTTCTGCCCTGGTTGCAGCAAGATTGGGGCCCTTGGAGTCCTTGGGGACGCATGAAACAGCAGCGCCAAAAAATTCACGAACTGATGGACGGCGAAATAGAAGAGCGCAAACAGCAACCAAATGCCGATCGTACCGACATTCTCAGCTTAATGATGGCCGCCCGCGACGAAAACGGCGAACCAATGACGAATGAAGAATTGCGCGACGAATTAATGACGCTGTTGTTTGCTGGCCACGAAACCACAGCAACAGCGCTAGCTTGGGCCTTTTACTGGATTCACAGTTTGCCCTCGGTACGCCAGAAACTGCTGCCAGAATTGGACAGTTTGGGCGAAAACCCCGACCCAATGGAGATTTCCCGCTTGCCTTACCTGAGTGCAGTTTGTCAAGAGACACTGCGAATTTACCCAGTGGGAATGCTGACATTTCCGCGAGTAGTGCGGGAACCCGTGGAACTAATGGGCCATCAACTCGAACCGGGTACGGTGGTTTTCGGCTCAATTTATTTAACCCACCGCCGGGAAGATTTGTATCCAGAACCGCTGCAATTCAAGCCTGAACGGTTTTTGGAGAGGCAATTCTCGCCTTACGAATATTTGCCCTTTGGGGGCGGTAGTCGCCGTTGTATCGGCTTAGCGCTGGCGCAGTTGGAAATGAAACTGGCGATCGCAACCATTTTGCGCGATTTCGACTTAACCTTAGCCGAGAAAAAGCCCGTACAAGCCAAACGCCGAGGGGTGACTTTAGGGCCGGCGGGCGGTGTGCGGATGGCCTTCCTGGGGCGACGGATGCGGCAGCAGATGCCTGAACCTGTTGCTACTGGGGTTTGAACTCGCAGCACCCAAGCGGGGGTGCAGCCATCGCACTTTTGCTCTTTGAATGCAAACAATTTAGGCCGATCGGGCGATCGACCCGCCTTTTTTATGTAGCGAGTGCTACATAAAAATAGCTAGAATCCTTCACCTGTAACCATCACCGCCCTCAAATTTCAAAATTCCAGTCTAAAATAGTAGAAGCCTTGCAAACATACCCAAAAAGTAAAATCTTGATATCTAGAAGACTTGCCTGCCATACTTTAAAAACATATGCATACCCTGTTATTCAGCAAAGGTCGGAAGCGTGTTGGCAATGCCAGCAATCTTTCGGCCTCTTTATTTTTTGGGTACTGAAAACCTTCGGCTAGAGACGCACAAGGCAACTCAAAAATATAAATTCTCGCTATCTTCTCATCTGGCATCTCCTCAATTAGAGTGGTTTTGCCTCCAATTGAAAAAGGATCCGGCAGCAAGTTTAAGGAATTACTGTGGGTGATTGCAATCTTGCCTGCCATACTTTAAAAACATATGCATACCCTGTTATTCAGCAAAGGTCGGAAGCGTGTTGGCAATGCCAGCAATCTTCCGGCCTCTTTATTTTTTGGGGTACCGAAGACCTTTGGCTAGAGATACCGAAGGCAAGGCAAAAGTATAAATTCTCCTCCTCTCCTCAATTAGAGTGATTTTGCCTCCAATTGAAAAAGCATCCGGCAGCAAGTTTAAGGAATTACTAAGGAATGATTAATAACTTGTTAAACAATCTCCTTGTGCACCCGATCTCAATCTTCTGTTTTGAGAAATTCCGATACCGAGACAGACTTGGGGAGGCTCTCGATATCTTGAATTTCGCTTTCATGGGCAAAAAACTCGACTTCTTTGTCATCAATCTGGATCTGATAGCTAGCGGTAGCAGTCACAATCCGCCGCTTTTTTTTATCTTCTATTAAAACCCAACACACCACAGGCCTTACCCACCTCTCAACGTGCTGGCTTTGCTTCGTACTCCCAAAGGCATACCAGCCTTTAGCTTCAATAATTTGAAGCACTTTAAAATCGTTATTTGCCATAAATATCTCGATCGCGTTAACTTGACTATATATTCTGAGATCGAAGGGCACGCTTCCTAAGCGGAGCAAAGCTTTGGAAATTATAAGCTGGACTGGACAACCAGATTTTTCGTCGGGAATCAGCCAGTTAGCAGAGCATAGTCTGCTTTGTTACTCGCTAAAGTTAGTTCGATATTTTGCTACTCTCCCACAATTACGGGGAAGTATCGATACCGCCTCCTCAAAAAGTAGTCTTGCCCTCGGCTCAACACCAGCTAACTCAATCTTCGCTAGCTGCATTTAAGTGGATGCCAACTGCTTCTAACGCCTGGTTGGTAAGAGCGATGGGCATACAAGACTGTTCGGATTTTATGCTGCAATCAACGGTCATTTTTACCAGCTCTGCTAAAAATTAACTAAAGATTGCCGCTTTCAATTCTAAGCCTGGGTGCGCGTAATTCTCAATTAATTGTATGGTGTAGTTGATTATTGCCAAACTGTCGATCGCACAAAACAGCCGTGTCTAACTCTTCGATTACCATCACCGTTAAACTATTCGCCGCCTTCAGTGAAGCCTACGGCGTTTCGGAACTTACACTAGAACTTCCTCCCGAAACCCCGGTATCTGAAGTGCTCGAAAGCTCGATCGGCCAATACCCTCAATTAGAACAGTGGCGCGATCGTACCCGCTTCGGCGTCAACCTAGAATTCGTCTCCCCCGACACCATCCTCCAAGACGGCGACGAAGTTGTACTCATCCCCCCCGTCAGCGGTGGATAATACAATTTTGGATTTCCTCAAGGTACGTAGTTGCGCTTCAGCGCTCTTTCTTTATATCTATGAAAGAGCGCTTGCATCGCAACAACGTACCTTTGCTTTAAATATGAGAGTTGCGTCTAGGACTTACCCAGCACAAAAAACTTTATAAAGTTTTGAAATTAGTTTTGCAGCAAAATTGTTCTTGAGTTCGGTTAATTGAGATAATTTTCCTCTGGGCCAGCATTCCCCAGCAGAGCTTAAAACCCTTTCTGAGAAAGAGATTGAGGACTATCAGTCAACCTCCAATTTCGGGCAAGAAACTGCCAAAAATTAATCCCGACTAAAAAAATCGGGTATAGTTGACGGGGTAGATCGAGCGTGCTAATCTTTCCTAAGACTTAAGAAAACATCGCAAAACTAGAGAGTTGAGCTATGACCCAGGCGACCAGAACCCAATCCACAGCAGCAACCTTCACAGCCCTCAAATGTAAAGAATGCGGCGAAGAGTACGAACTCCAAGCCAAGCACGTCTGCGATTGCTGTTTTGGCCCGCTAGAAGTCAAGTACGACTACGACGCCATCCGCCGCCGCGTCACTCGCCAAACCATCCAAGCAGGCCCCAACTCAATCTGGCGCTACCGCGAATTTTTACCAGTCGCTACAGAAAACGTCATCGATGTCGGCACGGGGATGACTCCTTTAGTAAAATCCCACCGCTTAGCGCGCCGCCTCGGTCTCAAAAATCTTTACATTAAAAATGATGCCGTCAATATGCCCACTCTGAGCTTTAAGGACAGAGTGGTGTCAGTCGCCCTCAGCCGAGCGAGAGAATTGGGTTTCACAACAGTATCTTGTGCCAGCACTGGCAACTTAGCTAACTCCACGGCTGCGATCGCCGCCCACGCCGGACTAGATTGCGTAGTCTTCATCCCCTCCGACTTAGAAGCAGGCAAAGTCCTAGGCACCTTAATTTACAATCCGACTGTGATGGCAGTTCACGGCAACTACGACCAAGTTAACCGCCTCTGCTGCGAAGTAGCCAATACACACGGCTGGGGATTTGTCAACATCAACTTGCGCCCCTACTATTCCGAAGGCTCGAAAACCCTCGGCTACGAAGTTATCGAACAACTAGGTTGGAAATTGCCCGATCACGTAGTTGCTCCCCTCGCTTCCGGTTCTTTGTTCACCAAAATCTATAAAGGCTTCAACGAATTCACCGAAGTCGGCTTGGTTGAAGGCAAGAAAGTCCGGTTCAGCGGCGCTCAAGCTGACGGCTGTTCCCCGATCGCCCAAGCATACCGCGAAGGTCGCGACTTCGTAACACCAGTCAAACCGAATACAATTGCTAAATCGATCGCGATCGGCAATCCAGCAGACGGAATGTACGCCCTCGACATCGCCCGCAAAACAGGCGGAAACATCGAATCCGTCAGCGACACCGAAATCATCGAAGGCATGAAACTGCTAGCAGAAACCGAAGGCATCTTCACCGAAACCGCAGGCGGCACGACGATCGCAGTCTTGAAAAAACTCGTAGAAGCAGGTAAAATCGACCCCGAAGAAACCACCGTCGCCTACATCACCGGCAACGGCTTGAAAACCCAAGAAGCCGTCCAAGGTTACATCGGCGAACCCATCACCCTCGAACCAAAACTGGAAGCCTTCGAGCGCGCCCTCGAACGCGCCCGGACACTCGAACGTTTGGAATGGCAGCAAGCTTCTGTTTAATAGTTATTGGTTGTTGGTTATTGGTTATTGGAATCAACAACTAACAATTAACAACTGACAACTCACAACTGACAACTCACAATTAACAACTAACCATGACCGTTAAAGTTTTAATTCCCACACCACTGCAAAAATTCACTAACAATCAAGCCACAATAGAATGCGGTGGTGCAAACATTTCCGAACTGATTGAAGCGTTAGAAACAAATTGTCCCGGCATCAAAAAAAGCCTGTGCGACGAACAAGGATCGCCTCGAAGATTTCTCAACTTCTACGTCAACAGCGAAGACATCCGGTTTTTGGAAGGTACGGAAACTGCTCTTAAAGATGGTGATGAAGTGAGTATTGTCCCAGCCGTTGCTGGTGGTTGATTTTTGACCGCAGATTTAAGCAGATAAACACAGATGAACGCAGATAGTTGTTAAATCTATCTGCGTTTATTTGTGGTTAAAATCGATTGATTTTTTTTGAGAAAATTTGACACTAAAAAAGCTGATTTATGAATCAATACGGTTCAGTTAACACTGTTAATTCCCCGGAGATCCCCCTCGCATCCCCCTGATAGTCGGAGGACGAAAGAGCAACTTCTTGTTTTCTTGTTCAGTATTCTGACCATAGCAATCCTAAATCATTTGTGAATTTCTTACTTTCTCCCCTTAGTAAGGGGAGGGTTGGGAGGGGTAAAACTTTTACGACTCCTGCAATGATTGCTATATCTGCATCATAAAATCAGTCAATAGTCTAATCTCAAATATTTACGCATTAACAGCTTTTCCTAATACTTGTCTTAGCTCATTCACCTGACAATTTTGTGCCAGTTGAATCAAGTGTTGAGCGAAAGCAGCGCATTCCGGATGAGTTTGTTGTACATATGCGGCAACTTCGGCAAGTTCGTCTAAATCCCCCCATTTGACTAAATCGTTCAGTTGCGCTAGAAGGTTGGCTGGGGGTAGCTGCGACTCTCGGATGTCGGATACAGGAGGTGTCGGTTCTGGTGTCGCCACATTTTCATACACCCATTCCAACTTCAGATATTTTTGTAGCAAAGCCAGCAACAATTCTGCGTCAATGGGTTTGGGCAAAAAGTCGTCTGCACCCGCATCCAAACTTTGAAATTGATCGGCTTCAAAGACACTGGCTGAGGAGGCGATCGCAACGACTTGTTTCAATGTTGGCGATTGGCGCAGGTGTTGCAGCAATTCAAAGCCGTGCATTACAGGCATCATTAAGTCTGTAATCACTGCATCGGGTGGCTGTGTAACGGCTTTTTCTAGCGCTTCTTTTCCATTGCTTGCTTCGATAACTTCAAATCCAATTGGTTCAAGAAGATTAACTAATACTGCACGATTTTCCCACTTATCATCCACCGCTAAAATGCGCTGTTTTGTGCCTCGATATCCTGCGATCGTACCTTGTTGAGAGGTGCGAGAAATTGTTGCCCAACTTTGCGATTCTGGAACTTCTATATCGAAAGAGAAAATACTTCCTTTACCCAGTTGGCTTTGTGCCTTAATTTGACTGCCCATTAACTCCACAATTTTCCAACTAATTGCCAGTCCCAAGCCAGTGCCTTCTGCTTGTTTTTTCGTATTTCCCACTTGTTCAAAGGGTAGAAAAATTGTGTCTAATTGCTCTGGAGTCATCCCAACTCCTGTATCGCTAACTTGGAAGCGCCAGCGATAGGTTGATGGATCTGATGCGATCGCCTGTGCTTGAATCGCGAAAGTCACGCCACCTTGTTCTGTAAATTTGATGGCGTTTCCCAGCAAATTAATTAAGACTTGTCGCAGCCGCTTTTCATCAGCATGAATACCGACAGGTAGGTTAGATTCGGGTACGTATATAAAGTCAATTCCTTTTTCTTCGGCACGGACGCGACAAATTTCGGTAACTGCTTCTAAAAAAGAGGGAAAATGGAAATCTGTGGGAATGAGTTCTAGTTTGCGAGCTTCAATTTTAGAGAGGTCTAAAATATCGTTAATTAAAGTTAAAAGGTGATATCCGCATTGATAAATAATCCCCAATCCTTTTTTATGTTTTTTCTCCAAGTGCTTGGAACGTTGAAGGATTTGGGCATAACCAAGAATGCCGTTGAGTGGAGTTCTCAGTTCGTGACTCATATTAGCGAGAAATTCGCTTTTGGCTTGATTGGCATTGTCGGCAGCTTCTTTAGCTTGTTTGAGTTCGATCGCGCGCTGTTGGGATTCTTCAAGTAAAATTTTATTTTCCTTTAAAGCCCCTGCTAATTGTTCAGTGCGATCGCGAACTCGCTGTTCTAAGTTACTTAGCAAATCGGATAATCGCTCAATTGTAGAGTTCACACCCAATTGCAGCTCTCCTATTTCATCGGATTGAATTTTGCGATCGCAGCGCACATCTAGACTGCCGGATTCAACTTGTTTGAGAATCTGTAAAATTTCTTTAATTCTGCTAAATATTGTAGAATTAAACAGCAATAAAATTGCAGCAGATGTTGCAGCAATACAAGCAGATGACCCCAGTAAAAATATAATAATAATGTCTTTCTTGCGGTTTTGAATTCGCTCGATTCCAGCTTTGATATACAAAAAACCAATCAATTTTCCATCTTCTAGACGCAGCGGTGCAATGTGGATTAATCCATCGGAAACTGCGATGACTTGCTTCACCTTAAAGGTTTGCTCGAAGTTTTCCTCAATCTTGAAGCCTGCGATCGCTTTAACCGATTTGCCTACATCCTCTGAATTCATCGAATAATAGACTTTGCCGTTAGTTCCAATTGCTAATGTATCTAATAACTTTTCTCCCACAAGGTTTTCCATCACAGCGCGATCTCTGACTGCTTCATAATTTAGCAACCCTTGAGCAATTAGTTTTGCTGGCAATTGGATTTGTGTTGTGAGTGTTTTATCAATCTCATTAGAAAATCGATTGACATAGTAAGAACCCATTAAAGTGAGTGCAACGATCTCAACACCAATGACTGCTGTCCCAATCTTAAATGCTAAGCTTTGCCAAAACTTTTTCATGATTTATTGAATTTTCGATAAAATTTGTTGGTAGGAATTTTTAGCAGTAATCTCACCCGCTAGAAGATTTCTGATTTGTTGATGAAGCACCTTCGATAAATTGCGATTTTTGGCTCCAAATAGATAACCCGTGTAGTTAGAATAATGCACATTGGCACCATACCGGGCAGTGATATCACTTTGAAACTCTCCGAAACTATCTATCCCAGATTCAGCAACAGCGAGATTTCCCCTAATTCCCGTCGGATTTCTGGTATAGCGAACCCATTTTTCTGCAACTTTTGGTGTACACCAATTCATCAGCAATTTAATAGCGCTATCGCGATTTTTAGAGTTTTTTAAGACTCCCCAAGTTGGGATATAACCTCCTAAATAATGGTTAGTTTTTTGAAAAGAAGGCAGTTCTACAGGGACAATCTTAGACATTTTTTGAGCATCCATTCCGTGCCAGTGGCTGTACATCCAAGTGCCATTGACATAAAAGAGAGCGCGATCGTCCAACATGAGATGTCGGGTATTTGCCCAATTATTTTCTCGATGCGATGGAATCAATGGATTAAACTTACCTAGCGTTTCTAATGCTTGTAATGTTTTGAAGAGGGCAGCATTCTTTTCAGATGAACCGACTTCCGATTTGGCTTCCTTAAAATCTAAAATTTCTGATTTGACTAAATTTTGAAACAGAATCTCTAGTGTCATCCAATCTTTGCTCTCATAAAATGTGGCGATGTTATTTTTAGTTTGGCGATTGTAGAGATTTACAGCTTCAGCATAACCGAGGAGGTCATCAAAAGTCATTCCTTCATATTTGATTTTAATGCCTATTTGAGCGGCAACATTTTTATTATAAAACAGCGCATGATAATATCCCTCTATATAAGGGCCGACTAAAAATCCCCCGGTTTGATTGCGATAGCTCGGATCTTGAATAATAAAAGGTTTTTGTGTTTCTGTAAATCCTGCAACTTCTTCAAAGTTGACGAGATGTTGTTCTCCCCATTTAGGATTGCCTAACTCTTCTGAAACTAGGGTGTAAATATCTTCATCCAACCAAACAATATCCCAATCTAACTTTCCCGATCGAATTGCAGATGCGATCGCTTTGGCTGTCCCCGGTTTATGCGCCAAATTCAGTTGTTGCCAAAATTTAAGTTTGAGAGCGATATTCTGATGTAAAAATGAGAACTCTTGTGCCACTTCTCGTACCAAAACCTCGCGTTTATCTTCCCTTAACCAGTGCCCCATCCAGTTAAGCTGATTTTGAGCAGCAAAGGAATTTGAATCATTTTCACCAGTCAACTCAATACCGCGCTCTCTAGGAGGGGAATCAGAATGAAATGGGAATGGATTGCAGCTTGTGAAGCCGAGTCCAAGTGCAAAAAAAGGTAGTGTATTAAATGTTCTACGTTTCATAAAGTTTATTGGTGTCACACCTTATTTATAGTCTACCCTAGGGCGTCGGTACAGTAGAATATTTTGACAAAAAGAACGAAATATGTGTTATGTAGGGGCGATCGCATGAGGGCGACAGTAGATCGCGACGCGATCGCCAACCATTTTTTTTTCCTCATGCGATCGCCCTGCCAAGGTCTACATCAACATACATACTATGCCACTTGTGTCAATTTCTTTTACTGAACCGATGCCCTAGTTGCTCGGTAAAATTAACTTTCGATGCTTTATAAAACATTCACACTGAAACGGTATAACTGAGGAAAGCGGTTGCTATAAATGCTTAAGTTTCAGCATTTAATTAAGTAAAATTAAATAATGGGAGTGGTGGTAAAAATAAAACTTTTACCACCACTCCCATTGTTTAATAAATACCATGAAAAATCGATCCAATTTAATAGCTAATCCTTCTTTTTAGGGTCGATAGGATTTAGATCGTTCCCGGTGGCATCCGAATAATATATTTGGATGATTGAAATACTCACCGACCTGAAGGAACGGTGATTCTTGACGCTTCATCGGGGAAAAGCTACCGAAGTAGTCTTACAGTCCCGAGCGCGTCCGTTTAAAGTCGTGGCGATTCCCCATCCCGACTTGTTCTATATTCTTAGCAGCATTCTCATCTCTATCTTGCTCGGTGCCACAACTTAAACAAAGAACCGAACGAATAGATAAATCAATCTTGCCCCATTTAAACCCACAGTCTGCACACACTTGACTGGTAGGTTCCCATCTACTAATTACTTTGAACTCCCTACCAAACTTCTCCGACTGACGCTCGCAAAGTGTTCGGAATTCTCTCCATCCTTGCCGACTAATTGCCCTGGAAAGCTTCCGGTTTTTGACCATGCCCGACACGTTCAAATCCTCCAAAACAATCACTTGGTTTTCGTTAACTATTTTGGTTGACAATTTGTGCAGGAAATCTTTACGGGTATCGGCAATTTGATTGTGCAACTTGGCAATTCTGATGCGAGTTACATTTCTTCTCCTAGAATCTTTTGGTTGGCGGGCTAATTTGCGTTGCAGTTTGCGAACTTTCTGGTCTAACTTTTTATAGCTAGGACTTTCGGCTTTCTCGCCATTACTCATCACCGCAAAGGTTTTAATCCCTAAATCAATCCCGATACTTGGATTCTTAGCCTCAGACTGAATTGGCTGAACTTCTACGACAAAACTCAGGAAATAGCGGTTTGTACAATCCTTGATTACCGTGACAGAGCTAGGCTCAGATGGTAACTTTTGCGACCAAATCGGCTTGACAATCCCAATCTTGGCTAAATAGACACCACCGTCCTCCGACCTGGAGAAACCGCGAAGAGTAAATCTAGCAGATTAATTGTTAGTCCTCTTTTTGAACTTGGGATACCCAACTTTACGTCCTTTTCTCTTGCCTTTGCAGGAATCGAAAAAGTTCTTAAAAGCTGTCTCCAAATCGGCTACGGATTGCTGCAAAGGAACTACCGATACTTCCCTTAGCCAGGCTCTTTCTTCGGATTGCTTGGCTTGAGTAATTACTATTTTCTGGAGTTCTGCTGATTTAAATCTTCTTTCTGATTGCTTGCAAAGTGCAAGAGCATCGTTCCAGGCTAGCTCGAACACAGCCAAACAATTGAGCCAAGCTCTGTCGTTGTTGGTCGGTTGGATAGATTCTGTACTGATACCTTGCTTTCATTATTTTTTGCTGTTTGATTTACTCGACCATACCATATATTATTGATCTAATCGATAAAATTAAAGAGAATTAAAGCCGTCCTATAAGGACGGGGCTTCAGACCCATTCTTTTGGTGAGAGTGCGAGCGGATCGAAAAGCGACATAGATCGATCGCTAAGACGATCGCACTCTTATAATTCCAATGCTACCGGATTTGATATTATCTGCCGTTGAAAAACAAATCCCTGGCGCAAAGCCAGGGATTACTAATACTAGGAGACAACGGAAGCTACTTTTGCAGCAGTCCGAGGACGACGACGACCTGTTACTGCGTTAGCCGGGACTGGTACTGGGGATGGCAATGATGGTGATGATGATGATGATGGTGATGATGATGATGCTAGCTTAGGTGCTTCAATCGAAAGCTGAGCTCTTTGCACAAATTCCGATCGCACTGCTTCTTCAGGAATTTGCATCAGGAATACCAGCATCGGATTGCTTTGCAGTTGCCGGCGCAGCACTCGCCCAATTGCTTTTTCGATTTGGGTTTGAACTCCTACCCAGTCAACATTAACTGGCGATTCAGCAGTAGCAGGTAGGACAAATTCCGACCAGCGATCGCTCAAAACTGTTTCAATGGTTTGATTGATTAGTCCGATCGTTTCCGCGCGATCGGCGGATGTCACTACACCTTTTAAGTGGACTTCTGGCTTAGCGACTAACTTGCCTTCCCAGTTCAAAGCTGCCGCTACCGTTACAGCGCCATCTCCGGCTAACTGCTGACGTTCCTTGAGGACGTTTGCTTTGACTACGCCCGATCGCGAAGAGTCTACCAATTCAATTCCTGAAGGCACTTTAGTACCGAGTCGCATCGAATTTTCGGTCAACTCAACCACATCGCCGTTGTCAATAATCACCATATTGCTCGCGGGAATGCCCATGCTTTGAGCAGTCTTGGAGTGCTGAACCAGCATCCGGTGTTCTCCGTGCACGGGTAAGAAGAACTTGGGACGAGTCATGTTAATCATTAACTTTTGGTCTTCTTGACAACCGTGGCCGGAAACGTGAATTCCTTTGTCGCGGCCGTAAACCACGTTTGCTCCCAGCATCATCAGTTTATCGATCGTATTTACCACTGCGATCGTATTTCCAGGAATCGGATTAGCCGAGAAAATGACTGTATCGCCCTTTCTTATTTTCACTTCATGATGTTCGCCGTTAGCAATGCGAGTCATCGCCGCCATCGGTTCGCCTTGGGAACCTGTAGTTAAAATCAAAACCTTGTCATCTGGCAAATTGCGGATTTCTTTCAACGGTTTGAAAATACTATCTTCGCATTTGATGTAGCCGAGATTGCGGCAGTGAGCGATGACGTTCAGCATCGAGCGGCCAACCACTCCGACATACCGATTGTTTTTCTTAGCCAATTCCAAAACAATTTGCAATCGGTGTACCGAAGAAGCAAAAGTCGTCAGCATCACTCGTCCCGTTGCTTGAGCGATAATTCTGTCTAAATTCGGAGCTACAGAACGTTCTGAAGCGGTAAAACCAGGAACTTCCGAGTTAGTAGAATCGCTGATCAAGCACAGCACGCCTCTTTCGCCGTACTCCGCCAGCTTTTGCAAATCAAAATGCTCGCCGTCTACAGGAGTGTGGTCAATTTTAAAGTCTCCAGTGTGAATAATAATTCCGACGGGAGTGTGAATTGCCACAGTGAAACTGTCGGCCATCGAGTGAGTGTTGCGAATGTATTCAACTAAGAAATGCTTACCAATTCTGACCGTATCCCGGGGGCGAACAGTCCGCAATTCAGTGCGGTGAGACACTCCGGCTTCTTCCAATTTTCCGGCGAGCAAAGCCATCGCCAAGCGCGGGCCGTAGATGACTGGAATTTCAAATTGTTTGAGGTGATAGGGGATGCCACCGATGTGATCTTCGTGACCGTGAGTCACGATCATACCTTTAATTTTGTGGTTGTTTTCCCGCAGGTAAGTCATGTCTGGGAGGACAATATTTACACCGTGCATTCCATCTGTGGGGAAAGCTAAACCTGCATCTAAAAGAATTATTTCGTCGCCGTACTCGAACACACAAGTGTTTTTACCGATTTCGTGCAGCCCGCCGAGGGGAATAACTTTTAGAGCTGATGCAGTTGTATTTTTGATCATGCGTATCCTTTGTTAGTTATTTTTGTTATGAGTCTGTTGTCTGTTGTCTTTTGTCTGTCGTCTTTTTTCGGCTGTTGGTTAGTAGGGCGATTTTTTTCCACATATTTATGATGGAAAACTCCCCTGCGGGTTTTGCGAACCCGTACAGTCAGTTGTCTTCAGTCTTGAGTCTTTTATTCCCAGTCTTTAATCCTTGACAGTCAGTTACTTACTAACAGTTAATGACTAATGACTGATGACGTTCGCGAGTTCCGAGGCTCGCACTACTGACCGATCGCAACTAATATTCAGTTGTCTGAAAACTCGTTCTCGCCTATCTAGCTAGCAGATACTGCGGCTAGCTGACTCAGTACGTCCTTTAACTTTTGAGTTACCTCAACGGGCGGAGCGCACAGGGGCGGACGGGTGGAACCCACATCCCAGCCTTGAAGTTTAAGAGCTGCCTTAACAGGAATGGGATTTGTGGTGAGAAAAAGAGCTTTAAACAGGTCAAAAAGTTGCAAGTGAATCTGGGTAGCGACTTGAACTTGACCGGCCTCGAAAGCTTTAATCATCTGTTGCAGTTGCTCTCCTACCAGATGGCTGGCTACGCTAACTACACCAGATCCTCCTACCGCCAACATTGGCAAAGTTAGGGAATCATCTCCAGAATAGATCGCAAATTCCGGTGATGTCAAGCACCGAATTTGACTTGCTTGATCTAGGTTGCCACTTGCTTCTTTGACTGCCACAATGTTGGGGATTTCTGCCAATCGAGCTACTGTCTCGGGCAACATATTCTGGCCAGTGCGACCGGGGATGTTATATAACATTATAGGCAATTCTGGAGCAGATTGCGCGATCGCCCGAAAATGATTGTACAAACCTTCTTGCGGCGGCTTGTTGTAATAAGGAACTACCTGCAAACAGCCGTCTAACCCGAGTTTAGCTGCTTTTTGCGTAGCTTCGATGGCTTCTGAGGTCGAATTCGACCCGGCTCCTGCGATTACCAAAGCTTTACCGGCTACTGCCTTTTGTACCACCTGAAATAATTGGTACTCTTCATCCCAGCTCATAGTGGGAGATTCGCCCGTAGTTCCGCACATTACCAAGCTATCCGTACCGCGATCGGCTAAATGAATTGCCAATTGTTCTGCTACCGCATAGTTAACGCTGCCGTCTTCCTTAAACGGCGTAATCATTGCAGTCAGAACCCGTCCAAACTTTACCACACTTTCTCCGATTTTAGACTGTTGATTTTTGATTTTAAATTTTTGATTTCAGATGCAAGATTTATCTAAAATCTTCATTTCAATTGCCCTATTGTCAGATTCAGTCGATTTTAGATGTTAAATTTTAGATGTTAAATTGACTCCACAGATGAATCTGGGTTCTTCAACTAGGCTCTAAAATTTTGAGATCTCCACTCCTGACGTAGGGGACTTGCATCTATTTTTTGGGCCCACTCGCCCTAAGTAGAAATAGCCGCTGCTTGTTGGATTTGCAGCAAACCTTTGTCTGCTAGCAACTCAGCTATTTGCACCGCATTTAAAGCAGCCCCTTTGCGAATTTGATCGCCGCTCAGCCACATCTCCAACCCGCAGGGGTGAGAAATATCTTGGCGAATCCTGCCGACTAGCACTTCATCCTTACCGCTGGCCTCGACGGGCATCGGGAAATAATTAGCTTGCCAGTCTTCTACCAGCTTAACGCCGATCGCCTCCTTTAAGATTTCCTTAGCGTCGATCGGGCTAAAAGGCTCTGCAAACTCCAGATTAATCGCCTCCGAATGGGCGCGGAGTACGGGAACCCGGACGCAAGTCGCACTAATTCTAATCTCGTCAGTACCAAAAATCTTCCGAGTTTCGTTGACCATTTTCATCTCTTCCTCACAATACCCTAAATCGTTAATTGGTGTATTGTGCGGAAACAAGTTAAAAGCCAAGGGGTAGGGAAAAATATCGGTTTTGGGAATTTCCCCTGCCAAAATTGCTCTGGCTTGATCTTTCATTTCCTCCATTGCCCTGGCGCCCGCGCCGCTGGCAGACTGGTAAGTCGCTACAACTATGCGCTTGACTGGTTTAACTTTGTGCAGCGGCCAAACGGCAACTGCCATCAAAATCGTGGTGCAGTTGGGATTAGCAATGATACCTCGGTGAGTTGCCGCAGCTTGGGGATTGACTTCGGGAACAACTAGAGGTACCGTCGCATCCATACGGAAAGCGCTGGAATTGTCGATTACCACGGCCCCGGCTGCCACTGCTTTCGGAGCCCACAGTTTAGAGATAGAACCGCCGGCGGAGGCGAGCACTAGATCTACATTATCGAACGATCGCTCCGATACAGCTTCGACCGGCAACATCTCGCCGCCAAAGGGCAAAGTTGTGCCTGCTGAACGTTCCGAAGCCAGCAGCTTCAAGTCTGAAATGGGAAAACTCCGGCTGTGCAGGAGTTCTAGTAACTCGGCACCGACTGCGCCGGTGGCTCCTAAAATGGCAACTCGATAGGATTGAGACAAATTAGTTTCCTCCACAAATTAGAGTCTAAACGATCGAAATCTAAAATTTAAATAACTGCAATACTGAATAAGCTTTTGTGCATCTGGAGAGGGGGAGAGGGGGAGAGGGGGAGAGGGGGAGAGAGAGGATTTTTGATCGGTTTAGGAAATATACAATTTCAATGCACAGTAGCCGATCGAACTAAATTAATTTTATGCGACATCAGGGCGCGAGCAGATGGCAAGGGTGCAAGTAACCGAGGTGGTCGATCGTACTCAATCTTAGTTTAGCATCTTTTGCCATCTGCTCGCGCCCAATCCACATCAAGTTGGTTTTGGGATACCTGCATTTGAGCAAACGCATCCATTCAATCCGATCGCCCGCTCATGCCGGTCGGATTGACATCCGAGGGCGATATATGCTATGGTGCATCGGCTATTAGCTCGACAGACGGAAATCCCCACAGTATAGTAATACTCCACTTACTGTGGGATGAAAGGCGAGCGAGATGACGATTCCACCCGCCTGCCAACAAGCGCAGGTCTTGGGAGTGGGCGGGTGAATCAGGAGACGAGCAAATAGAACCAAAACTTTCCCCAGTAAGGGTTTGAATGCTACGATTGTAGTTATTGGGCAGCCGAAAATGCTACCAATATACTGAACCTTGACAACTGAAGATAGGGGGTTTCGTAGGGAAGTGACACATTTAATTGTGGCGGCCTCCTGCGAGTAAAATTTTCAAGGCACGAAGGTGCTTGGAATTTCATTTTTGAAACCAAGAGTGGGGCGGGACGTGTTCCTCACTATAAAATGCCGTAGAGGGAAACAATTGGAGTACCTTGAAGGAAGATCTGGATATCCTTAACAGGACTCAGATGCCTACACCATAACGCTTGCAATTGGTGTAGGAGCGTCACTGGACTTAACCTCCACATTCCTAGCAGCAAAACCTAGTATCCTCAAACCAAAACTATTTGGCAAGAGCGAAAAAAGTAGCCGGAAACGACTTACAGTCTCATCCGGTAGAGGTGTTGGTAGTTATGTCGCTACAAGTCAAAGCGTACAAACTTAAAATGCAAGCAAAGTCAGATTTGTATGTATTTTATCAAAATTGTTAAATATCACAAAAGCCGATGAAAGTAACCCAGGAAAAACTTCCAGCCAGTCAAATTGGTTTGGAAATCGAAGTGCCATCAGAAAAATCAAAACAAGCTTACGAGCAGGTAATTAAACAATTCGCTCGCGAGGTCAATATTCCTGGGTTCCGCAAAGGCAAAGTTCCCCGCCAAGTTTTGCTACAGCGCCTGGGCCAGACTCGCTTGAAAGCTACAGCTTTGGAAAATTTGATTAATGATTCACTGCAAAAAGCTCTCGAACAAGAAAAAATTCCGGCAATTGGCAGTTTTGAACTCCGCACTGAGTTTGAAGAATTGCTAGGAAAGTTCGATCCAGAACAGCCTCTGACTTTTTCGGCTAAGGTTGATGTAGAACCCGAAGTAAAAATGGGTCAGTACACCGGCTTGCAGCTTCAAGCAGAAGAAGTTAAGTATGATGAGGCTCAGGTAGATGAGGTACTGGCAAAATATCGATCGGACAAAGCGACTTTAATCCCCGTAGAAGGCCGGCCAGCTCAATTGGGAGACATGGCTTTGGTTGATTTCGCAGGTAAATTTGCCGAAGCAGCCGAAGGTGAAACTCCCGCAGAAATTCCCGGCGGCGATGCCGAAGACTTTCAAGTAGAATTGTCGGAGAATCAGTTTGTACCGGGCTTTATTCAAGGCATGATCGGGATGAACCCCGGAGAAACTAGAGAAGTTTCCGTCCAGTTCCCTGATGAATATAGCAGTGAAGAATTGGCGGGAAAACCAGCAGTATTTACGATTACTCTGAAAGAACTGAAGGAAAAGGAATTGCCGGAGTTGGACGACGACTTTGCCCAAGAAGTTAGCGAGTTTGAAACTTTAGCACAACTGCGCGAATCCCTCGAAACTCGGTTTAAAACAGAGCAAGAAAACAAGTTATCAGTTAATAAGGAAAAAGCCATATCAGCAGCACTGGTTCAGCTCATAGATGTGGAAATTCCCGCAACAATGGTCGATCGCGAAATCGATTATTTGCTCAACCAACAAGCCATGCAGTTGAAAAATTATGGCATAGATATCAACCAACTGTTTACCGAAGAAAATATCGGGCCGATGCGGGAACGCTCTCGTCCGGAAGCAGTAGAAAGGCTCAAACAAACTCTAGCTCTGGCAGAAGTAGCCAAGCTGGAATCCTTATCTGTTGAACCAGCAGAAGTAGTAGCAGAAGTAGCAAAAGTCAGAAAGCAGTTTCCCAAAGGGAATTTTGACCCTGAAAAGTTGCGGGAATTTGTAGCAGAAGACTTGCTAAAACAAAAAACCCTGAAATGGTTGGAAGAAAAAGGGACAATTGAACTCCTACCTGAAGGCTCTTTGACTCCAGCAGCAGAGGAAGAAGCAGAAGAATCAGACGCCGAAGAGTCTGCTGAAGCAGTCACGAGCGCGATCGACGTGGAAGTGGTAGGCCAAGAGTAAAACCTTCTAGTTTTGCTTCTAGAAACTACCAGCGTAGGGTGCACAACGCGTAGATTTGTGCTAAAAAGCACGTCAAACGCAGTTATAGATTGTTGTTGGATGGTGTGGTCCAGATCCGGAGGTACTCAAATTCCCCCTTCTTAAGGGGGATTTAGCCTAGGGGGCAAACGAATATTTATCAACTCTTAAGCTTAAATTGATACGAATGCCTCGCACCTGATGCTTGCTATAACATGGCGCGCGGGGGCTAGAAACCCGGTTTCTTAGGGTCACGCAGTCAAACCAAGTTTTTGCAACAGAAACCGGGTTTCGGTTGGCGCATACTAAAAACAGCCACGATTGGTGAGTAACTCTTTTAACTCATTCACTCTACCAGCGTTACGCCGATCGCAGCCATCAATCTCGATCGCTCAAAACTCTCCATTCCCCCCATCTGGCTTCAGAAGAGGCATAATAGTTAAAAGCTGGCGGCTTAATTTCAAGCTTTCATCAGCAGCAAATTGTCTAGAATCCTTGACTGGTGTCTTATGGTGGTATCTCAATCTTCCAATTACCTAATTACAAGCTATAACGATTTTGATGTCAGCTCCAGCCCCAGCAATGTAGTGCCGATGGTACTAGAACAGTCGGGGATGGGCGAGCGGGCATTTGACATTTACTCGCGCTTGCTGCGGGAGCGCATTGTGTTTTTAGGAACTCCCGTAACTGACGAAGTGGCTGATTCGATCGTAGCTCAGCTATTGTATCTAGATGCCGAAGACCCAGAAAAAGATGTCCAAATGTACATCAATTCCCCCGGCGGCTCGGTAACGGCGGGTATGGCAATTTATGATACCATGCAGCAAATTCGCCCGGATGTGGTGACGATTTGTTACGGTTTGGCTGCAAGTATGGGCGCATTTCTGCTGACAGCGGGAGCCCACGGAAAGCGGATGTCTCTTCCGAGTTCCCGGATTATGATCCACCAGCCGCTCGGAGGCGCTCAAGGTCAAGCAGTAGATATTGAGATTCAAGCCAAAGAAATCCTTTATCATAAGCGTAAGCTGAATCAATTGTTAGCGCACCATACTGGTCAACCGATCGACAAATTAGAGGCAGATACAGAACGCGACTTTTTTATGTCAGCCGATGAAGCCAAAGATTACGGATTGGTCGATCGAGTTATCGCAAAAGAAAACCTTCCGGCTGCGGGAGAAAACGTCACTGCACTGAATTAAGAGGCTGTTATGTCTAAGTACGACTCCCATCTAAAATGTTCGTTTTGCGGCAAGTCTCAAGAGCAAGTGCGAAAGTTAATCGCAGGCCCCGGGGTTTATATCTGCGATGAATGCGTTGATTTGTGCAATGAAATTTTAGATGAGGAGTTGTTTGATTCGAGTGCTGTGCCCGCAGCAGCAGCGGTTCCGAAGCAGGAAACAACGCAAAAACGGCGCGCTACCTCGGGCAAAAGTATCTCGATGAGCCAAATTCCCAAGCCGAGGGAAATTAAAAATTATCTCGACGAAAATGCGATCGGTCAAGAGGAGGCGAAAAAAGTCCTCTCGGTGGCAGTTTACAACCACTACAAGCGCCTCAGTTTTATCCATGCCAAAAATAGCGGCAAGCACCCGCCGGAAGAAGTAGAACTGCAAAAATCGAATATTTTGTTAATCGGGCCGACGGGCTGCGGTAAAACTCTCCTCGCTCAGACTTTGGCTGATATGCTGGACGTGCCGTTTGCGGTAGCTGACGCGACGACGCTGACGGAAGCCGGCTATGTCGGAGAAGATGTGGAAAATATTTTGCTGCGGCTGCTGCAAGTGGCAGATATGGACGTGGAAGAGGCGCAGCGCGGAATTATTTATATTGATGAAATTGACAAAATTGCCCGCAAGAGCGAAAATCCTTCGATTACTCGGGATGTCTCTGGGGAAGGAGTGCAGCAGGCTTTGCTGAAAATGCTGGAGGGGACGATCGCCAATGTACCACCCCAAGGCGGCCGCAAGCACCCGTATCAAGATTGCATCCAAATTGATACCAGCAATATTATGTTTATTTGCGGTGGCGCTTTTGTCGGTTTGGAAAAAGTGATCGAGCAGAGAACGGGTAAAAAGTCAATGGGTTTTATTCAGCCGGGAGAAGCTCAGCCGAAGGAAAAGCGGGCCGCTGATGTGCTCAAGCAACTGGAACCGGACGATTTGGTAAAATATGGGATGATTCCAGAGTTTATCGGGCGGGTGCCGGTGGCGGCGGTGTTAGAGCCGCTGGATGAGGAAACGCTGATGGCGATTTTGACGGAGCCCCGCAATGCTTTGGTGAAGCAGTATCAAAAGCTGCTAAAAATGGATAATGTACAGTTGGAGTTTAAGACGGATGCGATTCGGGCGATCGCCCAAGAGGCATACCGCCGCAAAACAGGAGCGCGGGCACTGCGGGGAATTGTCGAAGAGTTGATGTTAGATGTGATGTACGAGTTGCCGTCGCGCAAGGATGTGACGCGGTGTACGATAACTAAGGAAATGGTTGAGAAGCGATCGACTGCCGAATTGTTGGTGCTTCCGTCTTCGTTGCCAAAACCAGAATCGGCTTAAAAGCATCGGTTTTCAGGATAGCAATTGTATCGTACAAAATTGTAAAATTCCTTCTCATCAAATTTTCGGACGGGCAAGATGCCCATTCCACAAGAAAAAAAAGTTTTTGTGGGATGGGCATCCTGCCCGTCTTATTTTCGGACGGGCAAGATGCCCATTCCACAAGAAAAAAAAGTTTTTGTGGGATGGGCATCCTGCCCGTCTTATTTTCGGACGGGCAAGATGCCCGTTCCACAAGAAGAAAAAAAGTTTTTGTGGGATGGGCATTGTGGGATGGGCATCCTGCCCGTCTTATTTTTGGACGGGCAAGATGCCCGTTCCACAAGAAGAAAAAAAGTTTTTGTGGGATGGGCATCCTGCCCGTCCTAACTATTTTTGCAATAAATCTATGGAATCTCGCATTCAAGCATACCTGCGTTTTGCCGCCAGCCAGCAGCGCGACACCGAGCATATCGGCCCCTTCCTCGCTACATTCAGCCCCCACACCACCAACCCTTATCTGAATTATGCGATTCCCGAAGATGGCGCCACACCCTCCCTCGCCGATGTTAACGCACTAATTGCTGCGTACTCTGACCGCGATCGACAGCCACGTTTGGAGTATGTCACGAAACTCGCGCCCGCTGTCGAAGAAGCCCTGATATCCGCTGGTTTCACCGTTGAGGGACGCTTACCGCTGATGATTTGCACTCCGGGATCGGAGAAATTGCTGCCGATTCCGCCGGAAATCGAGCTAATTCTGCCAGTTTCCGATGACGAACTTTTGGGTACTGTGGCGGCGCAAAACGAGGCTTATGGAGAGGCTGCACCCAGCCCTGAAGATGTTGACAGTCTTCGGAAAACTCTGGCGGCGGGTGGGATTGCGGTACTCGCCCGCGTCGCAGCAACGGGCGAACCTGCGGGCGCTGGAATCTGCACGCCACCGCAAAACCAGACGACGGAAATCGCGGGAATTGGTGTGCCGGCTGCTTTTCGGCGGCGGGGTATTGCAGGGGCTTTGACGGCGCGGTTGTTGCGAGAGGCTTTTGACGCGGGTGTTACGGTGGCTTTTTTGATGACGCTACACGAGCAGGAATTTCGAGTTTACACTAGGGCGGGATTTTCGGCGATCGGCTCCGAGGGCTGCGCCAACGACGAAATTCTCCACATTTCCCTCCCGCCCCAGTAAAACACCTGTCAAATAGGTTTGTAGTGAGGACTTTAGTCCGCATCTAAATTAGGGCTTGCTGAATAAAAGTAGAAAGTTTTCCAGATAACGGCTTCAATCTTTTGAAACTCTCACAAGTGCAAGTTATAGGATTATAGATTCTCAAAACCCTTGCACTGTCCTTGTTCGTTGATGGCTAAATTTGGGAAATTTAGCCAGAAACCTACTATTTGTTAATCTGTGTAGCCTCGTTTTTCCAGTACGTACACTTTTTCAGCAAGCCCTAAATTGGCCGACTAAAGTCCTCACTACAAACATCTTGATTGAACTCCCAAAATCAATCGATTACCAATCGATTAAATCATCCTCATCAACATCAGAAGATAACTCAGGAAAATCCGGTTCAGATTCCAATCTAAAAGTTTCCGACTCCCAAATCTCTAAATCATCCGACAAATCGACTACTTGCCCGTCAAACATATCAGCCCATTGCTTGCTCGTATTCGCGACAGCTTGAGCATCAGCCCGTACCGCTACAGCCTGAGCATTTAACTCATTCTGAGAGTCTGTAGAAGTGTTGATCTGCCGCAACGGTTCAGAAACATTTGGCACATTAGCAGCAGTATTTTCGTTCGCCCAAGAGTGTTTTTGCTCTTCTCCTCCGTCCCCCAAAAAATTACCTGCCATCTCAGAATTACCCGGGTGCTCCACCTGTTGATTCTCATCGATCGCAGCAGGAGAATTCCGAGGAGTTTCGGCAACACGTTCGTTATAATTTGGCAAATCTTGGGTGCGGGAACTATTAGTTGCAGCGGGATTTGTTAAAACTACTTTTACTGCTACTCGACTGTTAAACACTTGCAAAAAAGCTTCTTCAATATTAGGTACTTTGTCTTTAACCATATTCAGCAACGGCTGCGAACTAATCTTAACATAAGCCGTATCATTGCTAAACATTACTAGCTGTCCGTGTTGCCGGAGTAGCGATTGAGTCCCGTGGGGCCGCACGCGATCGAGTACCTGTTGCCACACTTTATCTAAATCAATTTCGCTACCTAAATTAGTTGGTGAATAATTGGTTTGACTCGTTTCAGCAGTTGGTATCGCTTCGGGAATCGGGGCAGGAGGTGTGCTTTGTGTGCGATCGACAATAGGTTGCGAAGTCGGTGGCGGATTTTGAGGTTTGGCTGCGGGAGGCTGTTCGATATTAGCTGTGGAACTCCCCCCCAAAGCTTGGGGGGGTTCGGGGGGGTGAATTTGGGATTGAGCAATATTTCTACCTGGTTGGGCTGCTGGTTGTGGCTGAGTTCTAATGGCTGAAGGCAACAATCCCAACAGCGTTACTTCCAGCCACAATCGCGGCTGAGTGGTGTTTTTAATTTGTACTTCGTGGGTTTGCAAGTGTTTCTGACTTGCCAGAATTAACTCGGCGTCCCAATTGCGGGCAAAATCGCAGAGTTTTTCCCAAGTTGCGGCGGTTAAAGCTACTAAATTTGACCGTTGTGGTGCTGCTTTGGCTATTAGCAAATCTCGGTAAAAGCTGGCGAGGCTTTGCAGCACGATTAGTGGTTCCCGTCCGCGATCCATGAGGTGCCGGGTCATGTCTATTAATGCTGTAGCGTTATCGTTTGCGATCGCCTGTAGTAGTTCCATCAAGTCATTTTCTGGGACGGCGCCGACTAAATCCCAAACTTTTTCGATGGTTATTTGACCGGGAAATAAGCTGAGTTGGTCGAGCAAACTTTCTGCATCTCGCAGTCCTCCTTGGGCGAGTTGAGCAACCATTTGTACGGCATCGCTGGCAATATTGATATTTTCTAATTGGGCAATCTTGTGTAAATGAGAGGTCATTGAGTCGAGGGGAATCCGGCGGAAGTCGAATTTTTGGCACCGAGAAATGATGGTTGGTAATACTCTTTGGGGGTCGGTTGTGGCGAGGACGAATACGACGCGATCGGGCGGTTCTTCTAAGGTTTTTAATAGGGCATTAAATGCCTGGGTACTGAGCATATGAACTTCGTCGATTACATATACTTTATAGCGGCATTGTACGGGGGCAAATTG
Source organism: Microcoleus sp. PH2017_24_DOB_U_A (assembly GCF_020738205.1). Classification (NCBI taxonomy): domain Bacteria; kingdom Bacillati; phylum Cyanobacteriota; class Cyanophyceae; order Oscillatoriales; family Microcoleaceae; genus Microcoleus; species Microcoleus sp. PH2017_24_DOB_U_A. Next base: position 77,719 of record NZ_JAEQCT010000033.1, on the reverse strand, counting down.
CGCTCGTTCGATCAAATCGCGGATGTTGTCTACTCCGGTGTTACTGGCGGCGTCGATTTCGATGACATCTAGTGTGGAACCTCGGGCAATTTCTTGACAAACGTTGCATTTGCCGCAGGGTGTCGGGGTAGGGGCGCCGGTAGAAATACAGTTGAGGGATTTGGCAAAAATTCTGGCACTAGAGGTTTTACCGGTGCCTCTGGGGCCGGTGAATAGATATGCTGGTGCTATGCGCTGTTGCAGGATGGCGCTGGTGAGAGTTTGGGCGATCGCCTCTTGACCGACTAATTCGGCAAATGTCTGAGGGCGATACTTGTGATGCAGGGGTTCGTAGGTCACGATCGAATATTTGTGGTATTAGCTGTAATCTTAGCTAAGGACACGTTGTTCGATCGCGCGATAGCTCTATTCTCACAGCCAGCCTCCCGGTGGGCTGGCAGGGCGGGAGCGATCGAACAGTAGTAATTAGCACCCGATAGGAGAGTCCGCTTCTCGATCGGTTGTTCTCCAGAAGTGTTTTTGGCGATCGCTGGAGAGAGTTAGTATTGATTTATGTGTACTTATTTTTCTTTTTCTAGAAACGGAGGCTGCGGAACATTTTTTTTTTGATCTATATTGGTATAATCTATCACAGACAATTCACCATTTCTTTTTGCCGGTGCCAGCGCGGGATTTTCCGATATTTCGGAAACCTGCTTGCAGTTAAAGATAAAGTATTAATTAGAGGGTGCCTGTTCGAGTTGTAGAAATCCAGTTATAGCAAGATGGTGGTGGAATGATGTCAATGTTGGTCGATCGAGTTACACTGCCAGCTCTACTCTGGAATCCTGTATAAATATAGCGTCAAAATTTACCCTTTAAAAGCCCATGTCAACCCAAATCATCCTTGTAGAACCAAGGTTGGCAGTAGCCTCTCCCAAACCTAAACAGGCTAAACCAGGATCTCCGTCCCCCGACCAAATCTTGATGGGAGCGTCGGGATTACTGTTATTATTGCTGCTCGGTTTAGCGGTATTTACCAAGCTAAGACTAGATGATTTGAGTAAGAAGCTCAAATTTGAAGAGTTTAGAAATAGAGAACTCCAGAAAAAATACAAAATGGCTCTGGAAACCATATCAAAGATGGAAAAAAACCCCGACCTCATTCACTCGCGAGACTTTAATTTAGACTACCTGAGAATGCGGATGGCGGAAGAAGTCTTTCACTTTGCCATTGTCAACCAGATTAAAGTAAAAGTCAAAGACAAAATTAGTATTGCCCTGCGCCCGACTCAGAGTGCAGTAGGAGATAAAAACGGGACTGCTGGCAGCGGCAGGCAAGTAGATTCGATGTTTGATATCGAATACGAAACTGGCGATCCAGCCGTAAAAATAGAAAGGCGAGTGCTGTTTCGGATTCAAATTAAGCTGATGAAACTGCCGACTCAGGCAACATCGGCGACAATTAATCAAATTATTGATTGTTTGGAAACTTATCTGAGTCCTTCAGATGACCATGATAGTTGGCAGCCGACTATTCAAGGTCGCATCGTTCACATTGAATGGGATCAAAAAGCGAAGCCGACGCCGATGTTGGTGTTGGAACAGTCGAATGAAGGGGTGAATGTTACCTTTAGGACTACGAGAACGCCTGCCGGCAGACCGGCTAATGAAAATGAGAGCCAGTTGGCAGGAGCCAAGGGTCAAAAAAATGCTAAAAGTAGTTCTAAAAGTGCAGCTAAAGGTGGAACAAAAAGCCCTGCGAAGGTAGGAGCAAAACGTCCCGGATCTCGGAAATAAGTTGAGCAAAATCACAATAATTGTGCTGAAAGAAGGTCAGTTGCAGCGGGTGTTTGTGTGTCTTGTGCGAGGTGACCGTCTTCTATAGCATTTCTCAGGTACATGAGGTATAGCTTGAGATTTTAGATTGGGCGATTGAGGGGATTGTTAATGAATTGTTGAATATCTCACTTACAATCTTTCGCGCTATATTGGAATAATGCGATCGGCTATGTCTAAAATACGGTTGTCGTGGGTGACGAGTAAAATAGTGCAGGGCTGTTCTTTTGCCAAACCTCCCTAAATATCGATCGCCAAACTCGAATTAAGGTTAACAAAGTTGTTTTACCAGACGCAGAATGCTAATTCATTAACACAACTTCGCCGTAATAAATTGCGGCGTTGCTGAATTAATGAATGACTGAGTGAGGAAGCGGAACATCCTGAAATTTTAGAGCATCTCCGTCTTTGAGAGAGCGGGGAGTTGCCAACCAGGTAGGAACAATTGTAAACAGATTTTAGCTATTTAGGGTAATCAAACAGCACCTCGGTCATGTAATGTTCTGCCCAATCTTGACCGAAAGCTTTTTCGAGTACGCGCCTGGTTTTGTCGTTTTGCTGCTGCTGGGTGCAGTAGTAAATTTGAGCGTCGAGAATTTTTGCTTCTTCGGCTACAGAAACTGGTTCCGAAGCGACTGCGAGTTTGCAGTGAATTTCGACGTAGGATTCAACTATGTCTAGAAATCGGCTTTCTTCTTCCTGTGAATCGGGGCGCACAAACAGGCAAAACTCTGAGAAAATATCGCCCCATTCGGGAATTTGGCGGGGACAAGAAAACTGGTTGACGGGCAAAGTTTGCAGTCGAGTGCGGTAGGTTTCCGACAAAGTTCGATCGGGATTGAGGGGAGAAAGGTCTGCGATCGCGGCGCTAATTTGACCTTTGCCTGCTACGATGTCTGTGCCGAACATCGGCAAAGCATAATTCGGTCTGGGAAACATCACGCAGTGGAGGATATCCAGCAGTGGCCCAACTTTAGCCAGTTCCAGGTGTATTTTGCGGAATTGGGGAGTTTGATAGCAGCGATTTTCTATGATCAGTTTTTCTCCTTCCAGCCGCCCTTCCACGTATCCCAACTCAGCGGGGAGGTGGTAGGGTTCGAGGTCGAGGTATCGACGCCATACTGATTCTATCCGATCGGCTAATTCGCGGATAAGGTAGTGCTGTTGGTCGCGCAGGGAAGGCTTGGATGTTTCTAACATTCTTATTTATCGGGCGATCGCTTAATAAAACTTCATTCTACGGTTGCAGGATGCAGTAAACAAGGTAGATACTTTTAAGGATATCAGCAGTTCGACGTGCGATCGAGTAAGTTTTACAAAAAAATCTGCCCTCTTATTGAAAGCCCTGTGACATTAGTCTAGGTATTCACAGTGGCACAGGGCAATAAATTGCCATAAAAACCCGAGTAATGAGTAAGATTTCCGGAAACTCTCCGCTAAAATAAATGCACTAGCGGTAATTCGCAGGGAAAAAGCAAAGTAGGTAAGCGCGGAGATTTTGTATGTTTGGTCTGGGATTGCCCGAATTGGGCATTGTTGCGGTAGTCGCTATTCTAATTTTTGGCCCCAAGAAAATTCCTGAGTTGGGAAATGCTTTGGGCAAAACGCTGCGGAGTTTTAAGGAAGGGGTCGGTCAAGCTGATGATGAATCTACCCAGAAGGACAAGGACAAAGAGGAAGAGCAAACCCTAGGAAAGTAATTTGCTGAACTTCCTGCAAATAGAAGCAGCAACGCTCTGTCATCGTATATGTAGAGAATGTTTCATTGGGCAGTGTCCATATTTCCAAATAATAAGGCGCTGGCAATGAGCTCGATAGCCTTCAAAAATACCCAGATTTGGACTGTATTTATAGCTAATTTTTGTTGTAGTTTTTTGCAGATAGTTCGTCAGTTTTTGGCAATTTTTCCCTATTTTTGGGCGAGCCTTCGATAATATTTGGGGGTATTTTTTGAGGCTTGTATTTCTGATTGTCGGTTGCCTAACTGTTTGTTTGAAGAGATATACTGAAATTTCCCTAGCTTGATTTTCGGCTTTTTTAGGGAAACTGGCAGTTGTATTTTTTACCATTACTCAAAGCTGGCAAACGTCGATATTCCTAAGGATCGCGAATTAAATAATTTACACTCTTGAAAGTGGGATGGGCCAGAAGAACCCGTCTTTTCTGGACGGGCGGGACGCCCATCCCACAAGAACAATAAAAAATGTAAGTTATTTAATTCTCATTCCTAAGTCTATACCTGTAGGTTTTCTAACGCCACGGCACAAGGGAGGGAGTTTTAGTTCTAGTCTGATGGCGTATACGAGTGCGTGGGTTCGATGTCAAGGTATGATTACATTTGAGATTTTACCGTTGTTAGCACAGGAATGGTGGCGATCGCCCTTGCGATCGTCCCCGATGAGAGCCTCCGCAATGTCCGTGCGATCGCCAAATGTGAATTAAACCGCTATCTAGTAATGTCTCTGGGAAACATAAGGAGCAATTGAGAGCGACTCGCAGCACAGTCCGCTTGGAGGGTGGCTGGCCCGAATCAAGTCCTGATTCTGGCATCTATTCTGGTAAATGCCTCTTGCGAGGGATGCCGCCGGCCCGAAAATCTGCACTTAGATAAATAGCGTACAAGATAGATTTAGTGGTAAAATGAAATATGGTAACCCCCATAGGTGCCAAAGTTTCGGAAAACGTCAAACTGGCCAGTCCATAGGGCTGTGCCTTCCGATGTAAAACTCAAAGTACGTTACTGTAAACAGGCCATATTTTAAGCAAGTTACACTGCGCAGGAGAACTGACAAATGCTACAGCGCAAAATCTATCAACTCTGTTGTGATGGTCGTGAGGTTTCTATTTTTCTTCGAGATCAGCAACGTTGGATAGAGCGCGCTCGTATCCTAGATATTGAAGGGGATCTAGTCACGCTGCGCTACGAAACCGACGAAGAAGACGAAATTAGCTCCTGGGAAGAAATGGTGCGTCTAGAAAGTATTGGAGCTGTGTCCCAGAAGTTGGCTTCGGTGTCGAGAACTAACTGCGAACCCCTAGTTACTGACGATTGTCCCGAAGCCGAGCAAATTCGCAATCACTACCCGGACTCGAATTTAGAATAGTTTTGATCCTTAGCTTGAGTCACAAAAAATAGTTGGGGGAAAAGAAAACGACTTTTCTCCCTTTTTTGTCGAGGAATGGGGCAAAACTCGGGTTTTGCCGAAAAATCTGCTGGATTGTCACCAAATAAGCTATTTAGGATGGAAATTTGAGTTCGATCGCCAGTTTTCGCCTCTGAGCCACCAGAGCAGTCACAGACGCAGAACCGACGAACAACAAATACTGCGATCGCCTCATCAGAAAGCGCGCTAAGCTGTCGATCGCAATGACAACAATAGGTTTATTCCGCATCTAATTCCTCATCTATGAAAAATTCAGACTCCGGTATCGCTTCAAACACCGGACAGAAACCGTCGGGAGTGACTTTAAAGCCAAACAAAGCACTGGACTGGTTCCAACAGCGCTGGCCGCGGTAGTGCTGGCAATTGCCACAGCATTCGAGGTTTGCCTGAACGGCGTTGCCTTGAAATAGCAGTTCCCGCTGGGAGATGCCGCGCAGTACCAGTTCTTCGCCTTGCCAGCGCGCTTCTACTAAACCTGTATCGGCAAAATTTGCCCACCGAGGATCGGCTGTAATCGGACTCGGCAAGCTAATTGCTACCTCTGTCCCCAATTCGCTGAGTTCTCCCTCATAGTTAGTTTCGGGGATAGCGGGCTGCAAAAACATTTCCCCGATCGGCAATTCGACAACAGTCCCTACCGCCGGAGTGTGCAACTGGTAGCGGTTTCGCAGCTCGTCCAAGTTAGCCAAGTCAGCCAAATATGCAGGGGAACCGTGCACTAAAATTACGTGCTGCGGACGCAAATTGTGGATGAGCTGGGTAGTTCCCGGCCCGTCGCAGTGTTCGGCTAGCAGATAAGTTTCAATGAGCCGAACTCCTGATTCCTGCCAGTTGGCAAACCATTCCCTGACGGGATATCCGGGTTTTTGAGGTGCGAGTAAAATCCAAGGATTTGTGCGATCGGCAACGTACAAACCCAAATCGGAAATTTGGTCAGTAATTACAATACACGGGGTTTTCCCCAATTCGGAGCGCTGTTCGGCAGACAACCGGCGCACGCGAGGTTTCACCCTTTCGTCCCAAAACAAAGGTTGGTGGAGAGCAAAGTTTTGAACGGCGGTGGGAAAATGGGGCAGCAGTTCCAGATAAGCGTCGCACCCGTCGGCGACAGTGCCGTCTACCCAAATATCCAAGTCGCGCCCGGTGAAGTAGTGGTGGCTGCGGAGCAGCATCAGCAGTTCTTGACCCAAACCGAGGGCGGGTGCGGGTAGCAGTACCGAGCATCCGTCGGCGATCGCGCGGTGGATGCGATCGGCTAACTGATTTTCCAGTTGTCGGCGGTGAGGGTGGCGCGCTGTGCCGTAACTACCTTCCAAAATTAACACGTCGGGCTTCATGCCCCGGAGTTGTCCCAGCGGCAAACCTTCCACCAAACGACAATTCGATAGAAAAAAGTCGCCGGTGTAAACCAGGGTGTAGGTGCGATGGGGGGCTTCATAGGTCAAGAGTACAGTCGCCGCTCCGGGCAAATGGCCCGACGGGAACAACTGCACGCTCAGTCCTCGGCGTAGTTCGATCGGCGACTGCCAGGGTAGAGCCTCACAGAAATGCGACTCTGGCTGCTGAGACTGGGCCGGCCAGTTAAGCGGTAGCAGTCGCGCTGTGACTTCGCTGGCGTAAATTGGCAACAGGGGGAAAGCCTGGTGGAGTGCGAGCAAACCTCTGGCATGATCGGAGTGGGCGTGGGTGCACACTACGAAATCGACTGGGGGCGATCGATCTACTGTCGCTGACAGGGGTGCGACATCCTCTATACCGCAGTCGAGTAAAATGCGGTACGGCCCCATTCGCACTAGCAGACAGACCCCTTCCTGGGCGTGGCCTGCGCCGTAAGGTAAACAATCGAGATCCATCACTGCCGTTAGCTCCCTGTACAAGCGCGCAACTTGCTGTATCGCAACATCTAACTAAATGTTGGCTGCGACTGCATTCATTCGATCGAATCGAGTTGAGTCTTGGACGCAAAAACCAGGTTTGATGGAGGAAAAGACTGTGTTTCTGTCCTCGTTGCCGGTCAAAAAACCGTCGCTCAAAGTTCTGGTGCGTCAGCTTTGGACTTAAATTTTTCCTCTATACCTGCGGTTCCCGTCGTGCAAGCAAAGTAATTGCACTTGAAATTTGATGCGATCGACGAGGAAAGCGATTTTCAGAAGGCACGGCCAGAAATTGGCCTGTGACCTTCAACAAGGTTAATGCTAGTGGTTCTTGCATCAAAAGTTACATTAGTTACATTGTTATTGCACCTTGTCAGAGCAGCGAATTCCATCTCATAAGCTGAGTTTTAAATTTTTTTTCATAATTTTGCCTGCTAGAAGCTCGTCTTTTTTATGAGAAGATTTTAATTCAGCAACCCTAAGATGTTGACAAAACATTACAAATCTTCATCTTTCGGGTGTTGGGGGCGGTGTAGAGTCGAATAATCCAAAGTTAGAGAACCGGACTCATGCTGACGAAGTGCTTTTGTCACGAAGATAGCGGCTTTATGAGTGCGATCGGTTTATTTGTAAAAGTTTGATACATTTTTCTAAGCAAACCTTGTGCCGATCGAGGAGACACATCTTGCAGTGTCGGGCGCTTTTCTTGAGCCAACTTTTGAATCTTCAGCCTGACTCGCCCCATTTCTGAGCCCTCAATCTTCCAAAATCTCAACTAAATCTTCCATTGTCACGTCGAAAGCGCGGGCGATTTTGTAGACAGCAGAAATATCGGCCGTGTTCAAAGCATCGCGCTGAACGTAGCTTCTAACAGTGTTGTAATTCACTCCCGATCGATCGGCAACTTGCTTTAGCGTCCAACCCTTTTGCTCAGCTAGTTCTCGAATCCGCAGCCTCACGTATCCCATTAGCGCGCCCTTACTATTCCAAAATCTCGACTAAATCTTCCATCGTCACGTCTAAGGCGCGAGCAATTTTGTAGACAGCAGACAAATCGACTGTGTTCAAAGCATCGCGCCTCCCGTAGCTTTTTACCGTGTTGTAATTGACTCCGGATCGATCGGCAACTTCTTTGAACGTCCAACCTCTTTGCTCAGCTAGTTCTCGAATCCGCAGTCTCACGTAGCCCATTTTTTTGCTTGACTTCGGTGCATATATACCGGATAATATCTATGTACACTGAAAACGATCGCCCACCTAGCGTCGAAAACTTGAGGGCGATCGCTTTTCTACCCAACCCCGCAAACGCGGGGCACGATTTTCCTATGATACCAACATCAAAGCCCAAATTAAACTCTCATCCCTGCTGTATTGTGCGGCAATTGCCAAATATGCAGCGATTGGTTGTGGCGCGCTTCCACCGCCGCGGCGATGCTGACGGCTATATTCAGATATTACGGCGGTTGTTACCTGCGACTAAACACGCGATCGTCTTTGATACGACTGGGGCTGAGAAATTGCCGGAAGTGCGATCGATCTGAGATGTTGCACCATTGTGAAGAACGGGCAAGATGCCCGTTCCACAAAAGATAAATTTTCTTGTGGAACAGGCATCTTGCCTGTTTCTAAACAAGTAATTAAGAATGGTGTAAGATATCAGATGGCTCCTTCTGCAAATTCAATTAGCAACTTATAAGCTACAATATTCCAAGAGTATCTACGAGCTTTAATTACTATGAATACTCAATTAATGGTAAAACCTTCCTCCTTGATGCCCCAAGGCCTCAAAATGGTAGAGTTTGGGAACATTTACTTATTCAGATTTACCGACGATCTTCAATCTCGCATGGAAGAACTGCTAGAGAGAAAAAAACTAGATTTACTAACTGCCGATGAAGTTCCAGAATTAGCTGGCATCATCGAACTATCCCGAATTTTTACCTTGATTAACGCCCAACTTTCTACCCAAGCCAAATGGTGTCCGATCGCACTCCACAACTTATACGACAACGAGCTAAATACCTCTGCGAATACTGTCACTCTCCAGAATACCTAAGCCCCGATCGCTTTACCATAGATCATCTCATGCCCAAATCTCTCGGCGGATCTGATGACAGTGAAAATTTAGCATTAGCTTGCCGTCGTTGCAACGAACGCCACTACAATTTCACCAAGGGAATTGACCAGGAAACTCAGCAAGAATTTTTCTTATTTAATCCTCGTCATCAGCAATGATCAGAACATTTCATCTGGACAGCAGATGGTCTAAATATTGTCAGTAAAACTTCAGTAGATCGAGCAACTTGCAATCGGCTTGACCTTAATGACGAACGTTATGATGAAATGAAGAGGATTCGATTCGGCGATCGCGCAGGTTTTGGGTATAGCGGTTCTCAGAAAGATCAGGTACGTTGTTGGGCTTGGGCCCTCTTGGTTTCAGTGGTTATATAACCTGTCAGTCATACCTCACCTTTTTGAGAAAGGCTATAGAAGGTGGTTGGCATCCACCTGCGGAAGATCCTCGTCAATTAGAATAAGCAAAATCTCTCAATTCAACTTGACTTCTGCTATGTTATGTGCCATGAATAAGGTATCTAAAAATGAATTTCATAATTAAACTGCTTGATGTCGTTGCATTACTAGAAGACTTACCCGAACATGGCTTATATCGAGGTCAAGTGGGAACAGTAGTTGATGAATACGATGCAGAATTTGTTGAAGTTGAGTGGGAGCATCTCATTTTTGTAAAAAGCATTTTTTTCTTATAGTGCTGTCCCCGCTCGCGTATCCTATAATACGCGAGCGGGGACGCTCGCACTATTAAATGCAAAACTGAGATGCTCCCAGTTGAGTTTAGCGATTTGCAAGGTTGTACCTACGCACGAGAAGCTCTTAAAAAATCGCAGTTAATGATTTTGCATCACAGTCCGCTTGCAGAAACCCAATGGTTAAAAAGTCAGCCCTTATTACAAAAACCAGTTTTAAATCGATAATAATCCCCGTGCAGCTAATAATTAGCCGTTACCAACTAACAAAATAAGCATTTTTTATATTGACTGTTTGCGGTTTACTTATTATAATTACCAGGTCAAAAATAATAAAAATCTTACGCCTAACAGTTTTTCTCAAATAACAGGTAAAATATTCTAAGTTTGCGCGTACCGAACGCCGCAGGCTCAAACTATTATCTGTTAAGGATTCGTCCTAATTCTTAGGAGCGGGATTTTAAAATATGCATCTCAGCGAACTGACTCATCCAAACCAATTACACGGCCTGTCGATTCATCAACTCGAACAAATTGCCCGACAAATTCGAGAAAAGCATTTAGAAACAGTAGCCGCTAGCGGCGGACACCTTGGCCCAGGATTGGGTGTAGTGGAACTCACCTTAGCACTCTACCAAACACTCGACCTCGATCGCGACAAAGTTACCTGGGATGTCGGCCACCAAGCTTATCCACACAAGTTGATCACCGGTCGCTACAACAATTTTCACACCCTGCGCCAAAAAGACGGCGTTGCAGGCTATCTCAAGCGCTGCGAGAGCAAATTTGACCACTTCGGCGCCGGTCACGCTTCCACGAGCATCTCCGCAGCCTTAGGGATGGCGATGGCGCGCGACCTCAAGGGCGAAAACTTTAAAACTGTAGCAGTCATTGGCGACGGTGCGCTGACAGGGGGTATGGCACTCGAAGCGATCAACCACGCAGGCCATATGCCGAAAACTAATGTGATGGTAGTGCTCAACGACAACGAGATGTCAATCTCGCCCAATGTCGGCGCAATTACCCGCTATTTGAACAAAATGCGACTCTCGCAGCCGGTGCAATTTCTCAAAGATAACTTGGAGGAACAATTCAAGCAAATTCCGTTTGTTGGCGAAACATTTACACCAGAAATGGAACGCCTTAAAGAAGGCATGAAACGGTTAGCCGTGTCCAAAGTTGGAGCCGTAATTGAAGAATTAGGCTTTACCTACATGGGCCCGGTAGATGGACACAATTTGGAAGAGTTAATTGCTACTTTCAAACAAGGTCATACCATCCAAGGGCCGGTGTTAGTTCACGTTGTGACGGTGAAGGGCAAAGGATATGCGATCGCCGAAAAAGACCAAGTAGGATATCACGCCCAAAACCCATTTAATTTAGCGACTGGCAAGGGCATTCCTTCGACTAAGCCCAAGCCTCCAGCTTACTCGAAAGTCTTTGCTCACGCCCTGGTTAAGCTAGCAGAAAATAATCCAAAAATTGTTGGGATTACTGCGGCAATGGCAACGGGAACTTGTCTAGACAAACTTCAGGAAAAACTCCCGAAACAGTACATTGATGTCGGTATTGCCGAACAGCACGCTGTCACATTGTCGGCTGGTTTAGCCTGCGAAGGAATGCGCCCGGTTGTAGTAATTTACTCGACCTTTTTGCAGCGGGGATATGACCAAATAGTTCACGATGTCTGCATCCAAAACTTGCCAGTGTTCTTCTGTTTGGATCGCGCTGGGATTGTCGGCGCCGACGGCCCCACGCACCAGGGAATGTACGATATTTCCTTCTTGCGCTGTCTGCCAAATATGACAATTATGGCGCCAAAAGACGAGGCAGAATTGCAGCGGATGGTAGTCACTGGCATCAACCACACGACAGGCCCGATCGCGATGCGTTACCCGCGTGGTAACGGTTACGGCGTGCCTCTGATGGAAGAAGGTTGGGAAGAATTGCCGATCGGCAAAGCGGAAATCCTTCGCAACGGCGATGACGTGCTAATCTTAGGTTACGGTTCAATGGTGTATCCGGCAATGCAAACCGCCGAGATGTTGAGCGAACATGGCATTGAAGCAACTGTGATTAATGCGCGTTTTGTCAAGCCTTTAGACACCGAATTAATCTTACCTTTGGCACAGCGAATCGGCAAAGTTGTCACGATGGAAGAAGGCTGTTTAATGGGTGGCTTTGGTTCAGCAGTAGCCGAAGCTTTGATGGATAACAATATCCTGGTTCCATTAATGCGCTTGGGTGTACCTGATACATTGGTGGATCATGCTACGCCTGAGCAATCCTTTGCAACTTTGGGATTGAATCCGTCGCAAATGTGCGATCGCATTTTAGCAACATTTAGCCGCCAAAAGTCACCAGTTAGCGTCTAATTAGCTAGAATTGTAGGGTGGGCACTGCCCACCTTACTTCAGCTTTACTGCACAAAAGGAGAATCAACAATGACTAACGTGAAGCCTAATCGTACAGTACGGCGCGGAAGGTTATTCCCCGAAATTCAGTGGTCAGAAGAAAAGAAAGCGCAGTGGCGCGCTGAAAGAGAAGCATTTTATCAGCGCTGCAAACCAACATTCGATCGCCTAAAACCAGAATTGATTAAAACCCACTACAACTGGTATATGGCAGTTGAACCCGACAGCGGGGACTATTTTATCGACAAGGATGATATGGTGGCCACCAAAATGTGCCGCCAGAAACACCCAAATGCTATCCCGTTCATGTTCCGCATCAACCCTACAGGGGTTTGTGGCACGATATGATTCAAGGCACATTTGGTAATGAGGATGAGCTATTTTTTGAAATTGAATTGATTGCTGATAACGGCTTAGAATTACCTGTTGATGCTCTGCTAGATACAGGTTTCTCGGGCTGGCTAGCAATGGATATTCAGGATTTAGAGGGACTTGATTGGATTTATATTAGACGACAAAAAATGCGAACAGCTAAGGGAGAATTTAATTTCGACCTTTATGCAGGAAAAATCAGAATTGACAATCAAGAATTCGATATTCCTGTTCACGTAGGTGACGGAGTACCGGAAATTTTAATCGGCCGGCAATGGCTGAAAAATCGGCGCTTGGTAGTTGATATTTCGGCGGGTGTTTTGACATTAGAAGCGAATTAATAGCAAGATGACTTTAAAAAATTTTGATATAGTAATAGTAGGAGCCGGCCCAGCAGGAGGCCACTGTGCAAGAATTCTAGCCAAATCCGGCCGCAATGTCTTGCTTGCAGAACAAAACGACAATTTTAATAAAAATGACTTTTCCAGCGCCGCCACACCTTTAGAAACCCTCTCTCAATTCGATTTACCCGAATCAGTTATCGGCAGTTTTTGGCACAAACTGACTATTGAAACTAGCAAAGTTAGTCAAACTTGGGAATCTCCCGAAAGTTTGGGAGTTGTACTCAACTTTGCAAAATTTAGAGCATTTTTAGCCGACGAAGTTGAGCGATTTGGCGGTGAAGTTTGGCTGGGTTGTCGCTACACCGGACATTCGCAAGCCAACGGCGAAACTACAGTAGAATTTAAACAGTTATCTGACGGGCAACTTATCAAAGTTAGCACGAAAGTCTTGGTTGATGCTACTGGCTTTTCGCGGGCAATTATGTACGACAAAGAAAACGATAAGCCTAATTTTTTGTCGGGAACCGGAATCGAATATTTAATTGAAGTTGAACCGGAAGTTTACAATAAATATGCCAATGATTTAATCTTCTTTTTGGGTGATAAATGGATGCCGAAGGGTTATTCTTGGATATTTCCTATGGAACAAAATAGACTGAAAGTTGGTGCGGGACGCATTTTTTTAGATGCCAAAACGGTTAAGCATTTGTCACCGATTAAACAGTATATTGATTTGCTGATTGATGAATATCTGAAGTCTAAAAGTTATAAAATTATTGACAAACACGGTTCGACGCTGAAATACAGTCGCGGTTTGCAGGATATTTATTGGAAGGATAACATAATTGCGATCGGCGATACTGTCTCGACAGTAAATTTTCTGGGCGGTGAGGGTATCAGACACGGAATGGATGGTGCCGAAATCGCTGGGAAATACATTGAAAAATATTTGGATGGGAAAATGTCAGATTTTCGGGATTATGAGACGGAAATGCACCGCAAGTTTGATCGCAAATGGAATATTTCGGAAAGGTTGGCGGTGAGAAAGTATATTGATGATGTGAATGATGAATTGACAGATAAAATGATTTCTTATTTGAAGTACATGAAAACTAAAGATGTGATGGATATTTTATTTGATTATAAGTTTGAGAAGATTTCCAGAGGATTTGGCGGTTATTTGCGACGTAAATTTCAGGGATTGATGCAGCAATTTCACTTGTAGGGTGCGTCAGTTGAAAGATTTTTGATTGAGTTGAAAATATCTGGCTGACGCACCTTGTTGCAGCAATTTCCCTTGTAGGGTGCGTCAGTTGAAAGATTTTTGATTGAGTTGAAAATATCTGGCTGACACACCTTGTTGCAGCAATTTCACTTGTAGGGTACGTCAGTTGAAAGATTTTTGTTGAGTTGAAAATATCTGGCTGACGCACCTTGTTGCAGCAATTTCACTTGTAGGGTGCGTCAGTTGAAATGTTTTTGATTGTCTTAAAAATCTCTGGCTGACGCACCCTACAAATATACACATCTACGAACCAATTCCCAGAAATTTTCTGCTGTTACTTGAAGGCGGGGTAGCGACATTAAAGAATCGTGAAAATTGCTCGTACTCCATCTATATGATACACCGAAACTATACCCACTTGCTCCGATTAAATGCGCTACAATTTCATCGACATTCCCGTAGGGATAGGCAAAAACTCTCACAGATTTCCCTAATCCCCGTTCCAAAGTTGCGCGGGATTTCGCCGCTTCGCGCACAATTTCGGTGGGGGACAATGAAGTCAGAGGCTGATAGGTGGCAGACATGGAACCAAATTCAATCCCTGCATCCCGCAATTGTCTAATTTCCGGCCATTCCATTAACTGTACTTGTTCAAATTCGGCTTTTTCCCAACTATTTGTCTTTCCTATTGACTCGGCTACTAGAAAAACAGTGGCTGTAAAGTCAAAGCGTTTTAGCAAAGGGAAAGCGTAGGTTAAAAAGTCGAGATAGCCACCGTCAAAAGTTATTAATACAGCTTTACCTGGTAAAGGAGTTTTAGTTAGTTTTGCATTTTGCCAATCTTCCCAAGTAGCACTGTAATAACCATTTTCTTTCAGATACTGCAACTGTTGTTCAAAAACCTGCGGAGTAATTGCATTTAAACCATCGGGAGAAATGCGACGGTAGGCGAGAATCGAGAGTTTTTCTGTAATGCTATCATTGTCAAATATTTGAGTTTTCACTGAGTGAGAAACTTCTCGGTAAGGCGATTTTTGCCAAATGATTTCTGGTGCGTAAAATACTTGCTTTGGTAACTCGTTTTCTCTGGGAATTTGGATTATCACTTCCCCTGCGATTGCTGCTGATTTCGCTAATTCGCGCAGCGCCTGGGCTGGGAGTGCGGCGCGGCGGCTGATACTGGTTCCTGTTGCACCACATCGCCTGCCGAACATCACCGCATCTTGGGGGTAAATGCCCCTAGAACCCTTTGCATTCAACCAGTCGGGCAGATTCGACCTTTGTTGTGCAGTAGAGGTTAAGCGCGATCGCAACGATTGCTTATTATCTAACGGTTTTCCCAACAAAGCTTCTCGCACGGTGGCGACGCACAACTCAAAACCGATATTTCGAGTAATTGTCGATCGCACTTTTTGAGCAGAAACAAAATTATTTTCCACGGCAACGGTTACAATAGCGATCGCCACACCGCCTACTGTCACCAGCACGTCAATTTCAGCAAGCTCAACTTTTATATTAGTCAATTCTTCGCTAACTTCCACAGCAATCAAGTCTCCATCGAGAGTGATTGTGACTGCTTCATCGACGGTTTCGGGATTGTAAAAATTAGCCTCAACCCAATTAGGACGATTCCAGATTTCTTGTAAAAATAGCGTCCATTCCAGTTGGGGAGTTTCTGGATTGTCTTGAAAGAAGCGTGAAAGTATTGGCCAAGCAAACTGGGCTGCGATCGCATCTGCCAACACCGTACCCGTCACAATCCCGTCACAGACTGGCAATTCAATAAGGGACTTGCGTAGAAATAAGAGCCCAGCCATGCTATTGTATTGTCGAAGGAGCAGCCAAAGGATTGGTATAGTATTAAGCTCCAAATCCCTAACTTCGAGTTCAACACCTGCTAACTTGATTGTACAGCAAACGCGATTGAATATTTGTGGAACCTTAATATCCGAAATTAATTCGCTCACCTCCACCGTAACCTTGTAGGCAATTCTCGAATTTACCCACTCGATATGAGTTAGAATATTTTTAATTTCACTATCTTTAAAAACTCGATGATATTTGTGAACCTTAGTGCTTTGAATATCCCTGGCAATTCCTTGATGCCAAGGTAAATTCAAACTCAGCTTAGCTGCTTTTTCCTTATAATTAATCAGCATTCCAGCATCATACTCAATTCCAATAAAATTACAAATATCCTCTAGAACTAACTTTTTGTTTTCTACAAGATCTTCATATCTAACCAAGATATGATTAGATTTATCAAGATAGTTATGGCTAGTTAATACTGCATATTTCCATCCCTCGATACAGCGATCTAAATCCCAACCACCGCCCCACAATTCGTTAAAATCCCGAGTAGCCTCATACATAGAAGCTATGCAATCCATGCTGTTTCGCATAATATGTATGAATTTAGAATCCGGCAAAAAGCGCTCTATATCCTCAATAAAATATATGTGTTCCGGCGTTTTTTCCAACCAAATGCTTTTGTTCTGTTCCGCAGCCAAACCATCCAAAACTCCGACAAACCAACTAACTTTAGCTTCCACACTTTGATTGTCATCAAAACCTTGCAAAAGTTCAGGGCGATTAATCTCATCATTAAAAAAAGCTTCCATCCTGCTTGGCAACTTTGCCGCAAACTTCTCGTACAATAAATAGTGAAAAAACTTAGATTCAGGAAAAGAAATAACTTCAGGATGAGCCGCTAATAAACTCTGAAGAATTGTAGTACCGCTTCTTGGAGCTCCTACTAAAAATATTCGTTGCATTGTTGATTTTATATTAATAAACTGGCGATCTAATTTTTTTCGTGGAGTGGGGGCGGGTTTATCTAGATTGTTGGTAAAAATTAAATATGGTTGGTTAACCCGCCCCTACAGGAATTATGTTTTACCGTATTAATCCGCGTTAATCCGCGTTCATCTGCGGTTTCACAAACATCCTAACTCCAACTAAAATCTTCCTTCAACAAATCAGAAAGCTCCTGATTGTAAGGCTTAAAATAATTGGTTAATTCTTGTTCTATTTCCGGAGGCATATTACTGTAATCTTCGGCACTATTACCCTGATATTCTTTGACAGCACTCGCCTTAACATCCAAGAATTCTAACACCTCTGAAAACACATCTCCCGGATTTTTTTGAAAATCTTCGCTTTTGATAATTAGCAACTGTTCCCTGGGAAAATAATCGAGCCAATTCTTGATTTGTTCGACATAAATTCCTCTCGACAAGTAGGAATAATGCTGGTGGTTGAAACTGTAATAGCCTTCATCGGCTTTGAATTTTTCGATCTCACCTTTGAGTCTGTCTGGTTCAGATGCGATCGCCTTTTCAAAATCCAGCTTTTCACAGCCGATCGCCACTTCTAAATGATAGTGCATCCACGCTCTTTGTACCGGGTTGCGGAGCATCACAATCAGCTTAACATCCGGGAAACACTTGTAAACCCGCTCGGCCACCAACGGATGGTAAATATAGTAAGGAGTCATCTCCCACAGCAGCACTTTGTCACCCGCAACACTCCGCGTCAACTGCTTGCTGTACCACTCAACACCGCGCTCGAAATTCAATTCAAAAAAGTGTACTTGCTTAGCACCTTCTTTGATATTTTGCAAGTGATTTTCTAGATAGCCGTATAAAGCCTCGGTGCTGCACTTTTGAGCGCCCAGAATTAAAAAGTCAGGTGACTGCTTATTTTTCAACTGAGTGGAAATCTTGGCGTAGCTGGGATTATTTTTGTTCAAAGCGTGAACTTTGTCAGTTGTTTCTGGCAAATCCAGCACCTCCATTTTGCCGTCAAACTCCCAGCGGTAGGGCGGACAAAGGATCGTTTTTTGGTGTACAGTCGATCGCACGTACAGCGGATAAACGTGCCAGTGATAATCGTAAGCGTAGGCCCAGCTCTTCTCGTAAACCCCAGGATTCACGTAATACTGCCCGTTTCCTAAATCCAGCCTGTCTACGTGCAGCCGGATTTTGCCTTTACCTTTCGCCAGCGGTATCAACCGGCCCATTTGATTAGTATTAGTCTCAAAACAACTTTGACCGTCTTCCCGACTGATTGTCACCCCAAAAATTGCAGCATCAATCGATTTGGGAACCGTGTAATGAATTTCAATAGTAATCGTATCGCCGCTGTCTATTTCCTCATCCGGCAACACTTTGACATCCGTAATTTCTACTTCCAAAGAACCGAAACGGTTTTCATTAACACGCAATTCCGAGCCTGTACTTGTGACTTCAGGAGGACGCATGGGAGTGCGCTTTTCTGTTTCCGATCGCATTTCCGATAAATACTGACCGGCTACAACTTCCGGCTCTCCGTAAGCCTGGATTTTACCATCCCGCAGCCACAAAGCTCGATCGCACAATTTCTGAATTTGTCCAGCATTGTGAGAAATTAAAACAATCGCACAACCTTTAGTTTTAAACTCGGCTATCTTGTTCAAACATTTAGTTTGAAAAGCCACATCACCAACCGACAAATGTTCATCAATTAAAAGCACTTCCGGATCGGTGTGTACCGCTACCGAAAAAGCCAGCCGCATTTGCATCCCCGTACTGTAAGTTCGTAGGGGGCTGTCAATAAACTGTTCTAATTCTGCAAATTCAACAATATCAGAGAAGCGGCGCGTCGCTTCCCGGTGAGTTAAACCAGCTACTACCGCACCCACAAACACATTTTCTCGCCCTGTTAAATCCGAGTGAAAGCCTGCACCCAAATCCAACAAACCGCCAATTTTGCCATTGACTTTAATACTTCCTTCCTCAGCACGGCCGATACCTCCAATCAGTTGCAGTAGTGTCGATTTTCCTGCTCCATTTTTGCCAAGAATTCCCAGCATTTCCCCAGGAGAAACACTAAAACTCACATCTCGCAAGGCCCAAAAATGTGCTTGTGGCTTCATCCGCCACCACCCCCACAAAGCAGCCTCCATAATCGTAAAAGGTCGATCGGCACTGTAGCTGTTGAAACGCTTGCCTAAACCTTTAATCACAATTGCTTGACGCATTTACAATTCCTCCACAAATCGATCGCTTTGCCGTCTAAAAATTCCCAGTCCGATCGGCAAAAGAGCAGCTACTACTACACTCACAATTAATAATGCCATCCAATCAGGCTGCGTGCCTCTGAGGAGTACAGCTCGGTAAGCTTCAATCAACGGCACCATCGGATTCAACTGATAAAATATCAGATATTCTTTCGGGACGCTGTTGAGGTCGTAGAAAATTGGAGTCAGATAAAAAAGCATCTGCAACAGTACGCCTAGAGTGTGCTGAGTGTCCCGGAAAGTAACGTTCAAAGCAGCGAGGGGATAAGCCAAACCGACTGTCAAAAAAAACTGAATTACCAGCAGCACTGGCAAAAAAAACAGCACTGAATTCGGCTGCAAACCGTCAATTATCAGAAATATCATTAAGACTGGGAGCGCCAGTAAAAAGTGAATTAGCCCTGTTGCTGTTGTGACTACAGGCAAAATGGCGATCGGAAAATTTGGCTGTCTAATTAAAGCGCGGTTGCTGGTGATTAGTCCTGTTGCTTGAAATAAGGCACTTTGAGTCCAAGTCCAAATTAATAAACCACTGAAAGCAAACGAAGAATATTTTGGAATGTTGATTGGAATTACCGATCGAAACACAAAAGAAAAAACCGCCAACTGCAACAGTGGATTGATCAAAGTCCAAGCAATCCCCAGGGCCGATCGCTTGTAGAGTAGTTTCATGTCGCGATCGACCAACTCGCGCAGCAAATCAAAGAAATGAGCGACTTGGCGCCTGTAAACCAGTTGTCCTGCATTTCTCACTGGACACCCCCAGCTATTACCTGCGGTTCAACTTCCTGCGATTCCTCTTCAGCAAGGGCCACCAACTGCCGCGCTTGCAACTGAGCTTCTCGGTAAGCAAAAGGACTTTGCAAAGCCCCCAGCAATTCGCTGACTACGAATTTGCGGGGAAGTTTGCCAGGATTCCGCAAGCGGCGCAGCAGCCACCAACCCAACCACTCAAACACGACAAAGTGCACAAGTTGGGCGCGCCCTACGGTACGGTTGCGATCGCAAGTCAGCAAATAAGCCCCAAAACTGCGCCCGTTATCCTGTAACTGTCGGCTCAAAGCTTTGTCGCTGCGCCGGTGCAAGTGCCACACCAAAGTGCTCGGATCGTAAAAAGTCGTATATCCCTTCGCCAAAATCCGGTGAAACATCTCGACATCGCCAGCGCCGCGTGTCGCCGTCCCCACATCAAGAGCCACGTCAAAGTTGCCCACAGCCTCAAAAATTTGGCGGCGGAAAGCCATATTTGCTCCAACGCCGTAATTGCAAGCCCACAGCAAATCTTTCACCGAAAGTTTGTTACCTTCAACTTTGAATTTGTGTAAATATTGCAGCATTCCGCCGTAAACCAGCTCAAATTGCTGTTGGGGCATGGTTTCCAGTTCCGCAGCCGAGACTAAACCGCTGACGGCCATGACTTCGGGATCGGCAAAGCCAGCAGCAATTGACCGCAGCCAACCTCGATCGGGTCGCGCGTCGTCGTCGGTAAAAGCAATAATTTCGTGGCGGGCTTCCGCGATGCCGCGATTTCGTGCCCAGTCCAATCCTGGCCGTTCCTCTTTGACGTAGCGTACAGGTAATCCCGCGACGTATTCGGCAGTTCTGTTGTTGGAGGGAGCGTTGTCTACAACGATAATTTCGCGATTGGGGTAGTCGAGGGCCAGCAGCGATTCCAGAGCGCCTTTGAGTAAGTCAGTGCGATCGCGCGTACAGATGACAACGCTAATTGGTGGCAATTCTCGATCGAACTCTGCGATCGGGGCTAACTGCTCTGCCAAACTCAATTGAATCAACGTCTTGCCCATCTGCTCGACAATTGTTTGTCGCACTCGATCTGCCGAGATTGTCTGTTCCCAGGGATTGTTATTAACATAGCCCCAGCCGATCGGGCGTCCTCGGTAGCGAACCAAGATGCGGACGCCTTCATATTTTTCTAGTCCCCTAATCGGATTTATCTGTTCAGTAAACTCGATCTCAAGCATTTTTATTGCCATAATTTCCTCCTAACTAAATATCCGACTTGGAATCTGGCACTTTTAGATTTTAGATTTTAGATTTTAGATTTTAGATTGAAAAATTGATGGCAATTGTAATCTCAAATCGGCAATCCAAAATCGGATGGAGCATTAGGTATTTAGTATTTGTGATTGGCGATTAGGAAAATTACTAGCCATTAACATGAAGCACTAGCTATTAATTTCACTATTCCCATTACCTATTACCCCTTACAACTTACCAATTAGCAATTATTTAATTGCCAAAACACGATCTTCAAAAGCAAGTAAAGGTTGTGTTGCGATCGACTCAGAACTGTGTGGCATACCGTTAACCGCCATCGCTCTCGCCAGCGGTTCGGCTAAGTGCAGCGCCAGAATCGTTCGCAGGTGAACTCCCCGTAAAGGTTCGGCGCCAACTTCGGGAGGGATGTGACCGATTGTCAGCTTGTCGTAGTAAAGGTAAATACCGGCGGGTCTTTCGGCATCAATCCTTTGTTCTGCTGCTTCCAAACCTTGCTGCAAATCGATTTCTATTTCGTTTTCTGCCAAATCCGCGCGGGCCGGGCCTTCTTGCAGAAAACTAGAAATGCCCGATCGAGTTTTCAATTCGTCTACCACACCACGGAAGTACCAGTAACCGCGCAATTTAGTGTTCAGCCACCGCCAAGTACCGCGCATCCGGACAGCTTCTAGTAAATCTAGCGATCGTCTCAGTCCCAACACCAGCAAATCTAGCGCGGCCGGCCAGTAAAAAACCAGGGCGACCAAAATCCGATCGACCAGAGAGTAAGGAGTTTCGTAATCCCCTACGTGCAGAGTAGGTCTGAGTTCTGGGTGCCTCTGACCCAGCAAGACATCGGAGCGGCCTTCCGCACGCGCGCGCCGAAAAGAGCGATCGAGGTTGTTAGTTTCGTGTTCGTAGTGATACCCGACTGCATCCGCTGCCACAGCAAAAGGTATATTTGCTTTGAGCAAGCGTAAGCCGAACTCGTAATCTTCATGGGCAGTGCCTTGGCCGAAGCCTGAATCGAAGCCTCCGGTGCTAGCAAACAGTTCTGCATCCAGAGAAAGGTTGCCGGTGAGCAAGTCTTGATAAGTGTAACGATGAGCAGGCTGGCTCATCTCATAAAATTTTTCTTCCCACCAAGCCCGCACTGTTACGTCAAAGAATCTAGTCCCTCCCTGCAATTTAGGAGGATAAGGGCCGATTACCGCGCAGCCCGGACGCTGTTGGTGAATGCGTACATGACTTTCGACTAAAGGCGGAGTTGGTTCGATATCGTCGTCTATAAATATCAGCAGTTTTCCGGTAGCGGAGGCTGCTCCGGTATTCCGGGCGATCGAAGCAGCCCGACACTTTGCTTCAATAACCTGTATTTTAAACGGAGCTTGGTAGTCTTTGAGCATTGCCAAAGTATCGTCAATGCAGCTATCTGCAACTACCGTCACTTCGATGAGGTCGATCGGATAAGTCTGCGAGTGCAGGGCATCGAGAGCGCGTCGCAGCGAATAACTGCGGTTGTGACTGGGAATAATTACGCTAACAGTGAGATTTTCCCTGTTCATAATTGGTAATTGGTAATAGGAATTGGAAGATGGAAGATGGAAGATGGAAGATGGAAGATGGAAGATGGAAGATGGAAGAATCTCAGCTAATAACGTTCGCGAGCGGGGACGCTCGCGCTAATAACGTTCGCGAGCGGGGACAGCACTATGACTAATGACTAATGACTAATGACTAATGACTAATGACTAATGACCAATGACTAATGACTAATGACTACTGACTACTAACTACTAACTACTGACTTCCCTTTAATTTCTTGCAACCGTTTGCGAGAAGCAAAATAAGCCATCGGGCCGCCGATGCAGCCGCGAAGTTGAGCTAAGAGCAAGTCTTTTGGGATAGAGTCCGGTTTGTTTCGCAAAGAAGCAATCAACTCAGGCAGTTGTTTGTAGCGCAGCCATCCCCAGGCTAACAGCGGTATGCTAAACTCCCGATTTTTCACCAAAGTGCGCGTCCAGAAAGCGTAGACTCCAATTCCGTAGCAGTACATCGTTTTGCGCAAATCTTCCCAATCGCGCCGGTGACGATGCCAGCTTAGAGCCCTCGGTTCGTAGATAATGCGATAGCCCGCAGTCAGGATGCGGACATAAAGTTCGTGATCTTCCCCGCATTTTGCAGGCGTCCCCACACCCAAAGCTTCGTCAAATAGACCTACGCAGTCGATCGCGCTCTTCCGCAAAGCCATACTCGCCGAAACGCCTATAGGAGCTACAATCAGCGGGTTGCAGTACGCCCCGTCGAAGATGACTCGCTGAAATCCACGTCCGTGGGGGCTGTAACGCTCGAACCATTCTTGAGCTTCAGTTTCGAGTTCCAAAGGCATTACCAACCCGGTGACACACATAACTCGCGGATCGCCGAAATTGTGCAAGAGCGATCGCAACCAGTTCGGATCTGGTACTGCATCGTCATCTGTCAGAGCGATAACTTCCCCCTTAGCTTCCAGCACAGCGCGGTTGCGGGCAGTGCTAGACCCCGCCACGTCTTCCCGCACGTAGCGGACTTTTGGGTAATTTTCGACCAGTTCCCTCGTAGCCTCCGTGGCGGGACAATTGTCAATTACTAAGTATTCCTGACCGTCGTCGGGCAGCCGCATCAACGCGTCGAGACAGCGCTGCAAATCTTCCGGGCGATCGCGCGTGCAAACCGCTACAGTGGCTGTGGGCATTGCCTGTACTGGCCCGCGTTCGTCCCATTCCAGGGTCTCGTAGAGCCAATTTTTCCACAGGTTATCGCCCACAGCATTCATCAGTGTTTCCCGCAATTGGGAGCCGTCTATGCGACCTCCGACTGCGGGTAAAGTCGCTTGACCGATCGGTTTTCCGTGCAGTCTAATTAAAACCAAGGCTTTGCTGTAACGCTCCTCAACCGCTATTTCTGGCGGTAGTTGGGAGATTTCCAGGTCGAGAATAGCTGTTGCCATTTTAGATTTTAGATTTTAGATTTTAGATTGCAGAATTGTGAATTTTAGATTGCTGAACAAGGTTCAAAAAAAACATCTATTCTCCGTATTTTACCGGATGTCTTTTAGCCAAAATTGTTGTACGAGATAGCAATTTATCAATGTCATACTTGTCGCTCACCGATCGCGAATCAAACATAAAGCCTCATTTTGGTGATTGCTGTTATTTATTTTTACTTTCTATCGTCGGCTGATGTCAAGTTTTTTTTCTACACAATTTTTACCGCCGAAGGCGATCGCACGTCCGGGCTGATGTCAATTGCAGGTGTTAATCGCCCATGCTGTCGAGGTGACGATAGAATATTTAGTCAAAATTTGGGCGAATTGAGACCTAACATTGAAAGGACTAAAGTCCTTATTACGAACCAGTTTGTAGTAAGGACTTTAGTCCTTCTTTTTCTCTAAAGGTTTGTAGTAAGGACTGAAGTCCTTCTCCTCTAAAAGTTTGTAGTAAGGACTGAAGTCCTTCTCCTTCTATACTCGCGTTTGACTGTGCAGAATTTCTGCTAACAGCATCTCTTGGCTTTTCGCAGGTTCTTTGCAAGTCAAACACTCACAAACTAACCCGATAACACCTTCAGGTAAATCAGCCTCAATCTGACAGACAGCAGTCGGATAATACCGCGAAATCAATCCAGAAATCTGGTCGGGCGACGTGCGAATTAGGGTAGAATGCTGGTACCAATCTAAAGCCGAAAGTAGACTCGGACAAGCTTGGGGACTATCTCGGACAATACTGCTGAAAGCTTGCAAAGCTTGTTGGGCGCGATCGAGATATTCTAAATTTTGACCCAGCAGCGCCAAGCGAACCAAAGAGGCGATCGCAACTCCATTCGCCGCCGGAGTAGCATTGTCAGTATAACTGCGTTCCCGCACCAACAAATCCCCGCTAGCATCCTTAGCAGTATTGTAATACCCCCCCAACTCCACGCTCCACAAAAACTCATCAAACTCATCTTGCACCCGCACAGCTTTCTCCAACCAAAACTGAGAATTCGGCAATTGCTGTACAGATTCCCCGTTTCCTAACATCAAACTCGCTTGATGCAAATCCAACAAAGCTTTCACAAACAAAGCATAATCTTCCGACTGCGCCGCCACCGCCGATTGTCCGTCATAATTCAGTCGCTGAAACCGCCCGTCAATCCACTGATTGTCTAAAATAAAATTAGCAGCTTTCACAGCCAATTCCAAATACTCAAAATTCCCAAAAACAGCCCAAGCCGCAATCATTTTCGTGTCAGTAACTGCTGGAATTCTCCCCGGCCAACTGTCGTTTTTTGCTTCCTGATTGTTGCGGGCTGGCGGAAAGGTTTTTACAGTATCTGGATGGCCGCCGTAGCGCAGAGCAAAAAGTTTAGCTAAAGCCGTTTCTACCGTTGCATTCAGTTTTCCCGGATGTCGGCGTTGCAATACATTTTTGCCTTCAAAATTGCCACTGCGACTAATATCAAACGCTTCTTGAACTTCAGCAAATTCCTCGACAGTTAACAGCGTTTGTAGTTCGGTGTAAGTCCAAACATAAAACGCTCCTTCTTCCGGCTCAGACCCCCCCGTTGTCCCCCCTTGGTAAGGGGGGGTTGGGGGGGTAAAACTGTCAGCATCCTGTGCTGCGTAGAAATAGCCAGTCGGCGCAGTCATTTCTCGCTTCAACCATTCTACTGTCCGCGCGATCGCACTTTCAAAAGCTGGCTCTTCAATTCCCGCACTCCACAAATTCGCTAAATACTCAACAATTTGACCGTTATCGTAGAGCATTTTTTCAAAGTGCGGCACAGTCCAAGTTGCGTCAACCGTGTAGCGGTGAAATCCCCCCGCTACGTGGTCGTAAATGCCGCCCAAGGCTAAGTCTAAGCCGCGCTGAGTGCAGACTTGTTTGCTGTCATATTTTGCATCAAAATTAAAGTGCGTTCCCCGCAGTGCTAAATCAGCATAGGGCATCATTGGAAAACTCGGCCCGGGGTTACTCCGGGCAATAATTCCGGTATTGAGTTCTAAGCCTTTTTGGAAGACTTCGCGATTTAATTCTGCGGTTGTTACTGACAGCAGCGCCGACTGGTGGAGGTTGTCTAAAATTTCTCCTTTGAAGGCTTGCAATTTGCGCTTTTCTGTATCGTAAAAGCGGCGAATAGATTGCAACACTTCTAAAAATCCGGGGCGTCCGTAGCGCGGAGTTACGGGGAAATAAGTGCCACCGTAGAAGGGAACTCGCTCGTCGGGAGTGAGAAAAACGTTGAGAGGCCAACCGCCTTGGCCCGTCATCATTTGCAAAGCTTGCATATATATGCTGTCGATGTCCGGGCGTTCTTCGCGATCGACTTTTATCGGTACAAACTGCGAATTCATGTATTCGGCGATCGCGCGATCGGAAAATGCTTCTCCTTCCATCACTGTACACCAGTGGCAACTAGAGTAGCCAATTGACAAAAAAATCGGTTTATTTTGGCCCAGGGCCGTTTCTAAGGCTTCGTCGCACCAGGGCCACCAGTCGATCGGGTTTTCGGCGTGTTTCCGCAGGTAAAGGCTTTGGGATTGAGCAAGACGGTTGACCATAATCAAAGATAATTTAACTTGTGCTGAGTAAGTTTGTCAGTTATTTAGCAGTTTAGCGTGAGATGTTTTAGTTAAGTTTTGGCGACAATCATGTTTTAATATTATTACTGATTATCTCGATATAAAATGAGTTTATCATCTCGTCGAAATTTCAATCAACGGCTCGGACATTTTTTGTTGAGTGTTGTAGTTCCTCCTGTCATTCTCAAACAGTGCCAATCCGAACCATCTGAAAAAGCAGAACCATCTAACAAGCCTCTATTAAAAAGCAATAGTGACTCCAAAAAACAGGCAAAAAAATTAGTTCAAGAAGTAGAATTATTCGTACCGACTTTTTTGGGAAATGACCAGCGCAGGTTTTACGGTAGAGGTGTCCCCAAAGGCTTGAAGTTAATCAAGAAATTTGAGCTAGGAAGCGGCCGGACTTTTTTGGGAAGGCAATCTCAAGTTTGGAGTGGTGCCGGTTGGACTGGACAGCCAACAATTATCAGAGATCGGGATAAAACTTATTTAATTATAGGTGCTTTTGACCACTATTTGCACAAAATAGACATGGCGACAAATAAAGAAGTTTGGCGCTATGAATTTGATGATATAATTAAAGGAAGTTCAACAATTTATATCGACAAAACAGCCAACGCCGAAAACAGAATTGTGATTTTGCAAGGCAGCCGCAGTGGCGGTGGTGGCAAAAATCTTGTCCCGAGTTTTAGGGCAATATCTTTTAGAACCGGTAAGGAACTGTGGAAGTTGGACATCCGGAGAACGCCCAGCTACAGTCAGGATAACGATAGCAGTGCTTTGTATCTGGGCGATGGCCTGTTGTTCAATGCGGGGGAAAATGCGATCGGCTATTTTATCAATAGTTCTGCCAGCAAAGCTAAAGTTAAACAAGGAATTAAGCAACCGCAGATCTTGTCGGAAGTACAGCTTTATGCGCCAGGAGATATCAGCAAGCACGGCGGTAACTTGGTAGCAGAATCATCACCTTCTCGGCTCAAAGATAGACTGTTTATAGCTGCGGGTTCTGGACATATTTATGGGATAAGTATTAAAACAAAAAAGATAGTATGGGATTTCTATACTGGTTCAGATATTGATGGAAGTGCTGTAATATCTAAATCGGGTAAACTGTTTTGTGCGATTGAAAAACAATACATTGCAGGTAACGGCGGAGTCCTCAAACTAAATCCGAACAAAGAACCGAATGCCAGCGTCGAATGGTTTTTACCTACCGGAAATCGCCGACTTTCAGGCTGGGAAGGCGGGATAATCGGTTCGGTGGCGTTGAATGATGAGTACAATCCTGGGGGATTTCCAGCGCTATTTGCCACAAATGCGATCGATGGCAATTTGTACATCGGTTCCCAAGATACGATTACAGGTAAAAAGAATTCTGTACCTTGGCGAAATCAGTCTTACGATACTCCGGTAATCGTGTTTAAAAAGGAGATTGGTTCTTCGATTTCGACTCCGATTTTTACGGATGGCAATAAACTGATTAGTGCGGGATATAATGGTGTTTATTTGTTTGAGTTGAAGTGGGAACGAGCGAAGTCGGGGGATAAGAATGCTTTGAAAAATGCTAAGGGCGAGTTTTACCGTTTGAAGGTAAAAGAATCGGGTAGATTTAAGCCGGGTTTATCGTTTGAGGCGACACCTGTTGTTTGGGATGGGCTTGTGAGGATTTGCGCCCGGGATGGCTGGATGTATACTTTGGGTTAGAATTGATATTTTCCACAATACAGCAGCAACAGGCAAGATGCCTGTTCCACAATAAGCAGCAACAGGCAAGATGCCTGTTCCACAATACAGCAGCAACAGGCAAGATGCCTGTTCCACAATACAGCAGCAACAGGCAAGATGCCTGTTCCACAACTAATCAATTATCTTGTGGAACGGGCATCTTGCCCGTTCGATCGACTTTCGGCAGTTTCCGGGTGTTGAAATCCGCCAATGTCACCACCTACCGTTTAACAGCGCTTGTCTCTATCATGGAAAGGATATCAGGAATTATAGGAAACTTATTATATGGCGACCAATGACAGTCAAATAAATCAAATTTACGGTGCTGAGGATGCCCAAGGTATTTTACAGCTTGCGATCGCACGGCGACAAGATGACGGCGAACTTTCCCGAGTGCAGCTTTTCGAGATTGGGGCGGAATTAGGCATTTCCGAACAGGATATCGTGGCGGCGGAACAGCAATGGTTAGCCACTAGAGGTGAATTTCAGGAAAAGCTGGTTTTTAACTCTTACCGTCGCGGCAAATTGCGAAAAAACTTGACAAAATACGGCATTGTCAATACTTTTTTAGTTTTGTTTAATCTAGCAGGATCGCATGAGCTTTCTTGGTCACTCTTCATTTTACTAACCTGGGGATTGGGATTGTCGCTGAATGCTTGGAATGTTTATCAAACTGAAGGGGAAGATTACGAACAAGCTTTTGGGCGGTGGCGTTTGAAGAAACAGGTGGGAGAGTCGATAGGTACGGCGACGGATAAGTTTATGAAGTGGTTGCAGTCTTGATATTCAGTCACTCTTTTGTCAATGACATATTTATCAGCTAAAGTCTGCGATTGATTCACAAACTTCGCAATTACAGAGGAAACTAATCAATTTTAACATCAGGCTTCATCGCCCTGACTTCTGCTTTTAGATGAGGATTTAACCTCCAGGCAGGCTATTGCGAAGTGGCAACAATTAATTGCAAATGTAATTAAGTTCGATCGCGCAATCCCAACCTCAACCAAAAAATGCTATAATACCAACTTTAACTGCTAAACATATCCGCGAGCCGAAAACACAAGAAAATCTTATGGTGATTATTACCTCACAAGAAATTGCCCAATTTCGATCGCAATTAGCGGAATATCCCGCAGCCCTCAAAGCCCTAGACGAAATCGAAGATTGTGAAGGCAACATCGAAGATGCAGCTATTTCTCTAGCAATTCAAGCTGGACAAGAACCGAATATCTCTGAAAACTGGTTGGATGGATTGGCAAAAAGATGCCGCGTTGCTATTTGCAAATCTGAGGTAAAAGAAGAGTTGATAAACGGACAATTGAATGCTGCTTTTAGAGATTTAGTTGCTGCCAAAACTTGCCCGCAGATTTTGGTGACATCGGTGATTATTTATGTATTTAAAACTGGGGTAAATGATTTTTGCGAGCCTCTTGAATATCAGTTGTAAAGGTATCGATGGAGTTAAGATTCCCCGATTTCCCAAAACATGATACAACGAGGCGATTGCCTAGGGGATAGCTACGCTTATCTATCACTGTGCGCGGCTGTAGCTAGCGGGCACGACATCCGGCGACAAACCCAAAGATTTCCCCAGCAAGCGAGCAAGTTGCACTAAAAAATTAGCAGTATCTTCGTCACCTTCCCGGGCCATTGAAGCTGATATCTGGATTAGCATCTGCACAAATCCCGCATCTATTAAATCGGAACAGGAACTTAAAACCTCTGGTTCTTGACCGTTGGGACAGGTAAGCACTCGCTCGATCAAGTTCAAATAAGCCTCTTGACGTTCTGGATTCATTTTGGGGGGAAATGTACAGTAAATAATTTATTATTACGTTTAACTCGGTTCTGTCAATCAGGCGATCGCACAAGCGATCCCCGTCTTTCCTCTAGAAACTCCATTCAGTCAGGAATAGACAGAAGCTTAAAGAAAATCTTAAGTTTTTTGATGCTACTTTAGTGGAGATCTCGGCGCTGATGGCGCACCCTACAATTTAAGGGTAAGGTGCTGATGGCGCACCCTACAATTTAAGGGAATTAGGAATATCAAACATGAAAATAGGAATATTTTTAGGAAATCTCGGAAATCCCGCCATCTACTATCCGACACTAGGCAAAATTACTGGCGGAGTCGCGGCGAGCATTTTTCTGTGCCAATTGTTGCAATGGCAAACACAACAGTCTAACTCGGGCGAATGGGTGAAAACTAACAGCAGCGAAATTGAAAAAGCTACTGGTTTAAATCGCGAAGAACAGGAATTAGCGATACGGCTGCTGAAAGTGCGATCGCTCCTGAAAGCAAAATCCACAAATCCCAACACCGACACTCTCGAACTCTGGGCGGATATTGACGCCTTCGAGGAAAAATTTAATAACTTGTTGACACCTACTTCCGGCGATAGCATAACACAAACAAGCCGCGAAAACAACAATCTTCCTCTAGAAATATTTGCCGAAACTTACACCCCAGAGCGTGCGGTTAAAACTGACAAGTTTTTCGGGCAACCGCGGCAGCAAATAGCGGTTGCAGTCAATCCAAATTATCGATTTAGCGGGCCTTGGAATTCCCAAGAAGAACTGCATAACTTTCAGCGAGCTTTAGAAGAATATGCCAGACAGCATAACTTATGGTTTGGCAATCCTTCGGGATGGGCTTTTAAAATTATTGATAGCATGACAAAGGGCTTAACTTCGACTTTTTGGGACGAGTTTATCGCGGGAATTCCTTTAGGAGAAAGTCAGAAAGTTAAGCGGGAGTGGGAAATTGAGCCGGAAGTGCCTTATCCGGCGTTTGAGGAGGAGCGAATTCAGTATTACGTGCACAAGGGCGAACCGCTGGAAGCAGCGGTATCTAAAGCTCGTGCTGATTTGAGAAACCCGGTTTTGGGGAAGGATTTGTGGGAGGGTTTTTTGCGAAAGTGCGATCGAATTGCGGACGATGCGCTCAAAGCCAAAAACCAAGGGGTAGAAACCGCATATTTACCGTCTTCCTTCAACGAAAGACCACAAATTACCAAAGAAAGTGTGATGAATAAATTAGGGGCGATCGCGCCGCAATTTGCCCTGAATCAATCCACATCTGAACCAATTCCTGAACCGCCAAAAATCGAACAACAACAGCCACCAACTACAGACGAAATCCCGAGTATTTCGTTTTTACAAAAAGCTTACCAAACTTCTCTCGGTCGAAGTATAGTTGAAAAACAAATTGCTGCTAATCCAGAATGGGGCTATGAAATTTTTGACGGTGAAATTGTAGAATCTATCCCTTTTTAATGAGGCTAAAATGAAACGAATTAGCGATATCAATCCGCTGGGAAGTGAGCGCCCAAATCCTTCTAATCCAGAAAGAGAAAAGCTGCGTCAGGAAAGATTGCAGCGCGAGAAAAATTCAGGTTTTCAGCAGTTAATAGAGCTTTGTATTTTGGGCGAATACGACATGGCTAAACAACTTGCAGCCAGAAATTCTAGCTGGGGTTATGAAATAGTTGATGGAGTTGTAGTGGAGCAGATAGATTAGGTTCGTAGTGAGGACTTTAGTCCTTTCAAGTTCGTAGTGAGGACTTTAGTCCTTTCAGCCTCGGTTTTAAGGACTGAAGTCCTTACTACAAACCTAGTTTTGTGCATATGTTATAATTACAATAGAGACTTAATTTGTTTGAAGATTATGACAGTTATTAATGCCAAAAACTTAACATTAGGAGAAGTCCACCGTCTTTTCGGCTTACAAAAGCACTACAACAGCTCATTTACCTCGCTGTTATCCCTTGAAGATATAACAGAACACGAACAGCAGGAACTTATACAAATCCGGGATGACTTCGATGACTACATCTCTACCGATCGCGTTTCTGAAGGATTGGTACAAGCTCTGACTACTTTTCCCTTAATGCGATTAGCTGGCTTCTACCGCCCACCTATTAAAATTAGTCTAGAACAAGACATTGCCGAAATTAGCATTGAAGATGAAGACATAATCATTAAAGGGCGGTTTGATATTTTGGCAGTCAATAAATTAAAATCATTAAGAAGTGAAACATCTTTTTGGGTTTTAGTGATTGAAACTAAAAATTCAGGAATCAACGCATTTATGGGTTTATCCCAATTGCTTACCTATGCTTATCAAAATTTAAAATATCAAGACGCAATCTGGGGTTTGACAACCAATGGAATGGAATATCAGTTTGTCAATATCCGTCGTGGAAATCCGCCCACCTATCAGTTAATGCCTTTGCTAAATCTGATGGAACCAGAATCTTCAGTTGTGTTGCTGCAAGTGTTCAAAGCTATTTGCAAGCTCTAACAATCCAATCTTGAAACGGCGGAAGCAGCTTTTATATGTACAGAGGCGGTTTCAACCGCCGAGTCTTCTGCACAAAAAAATGAGGCGGGGAGAATTCCCACGCCTCAATTTTTAGCTAGCTTTTTCTCTACAAAATAGAGTTGTTAAAGCTTAGTAGCCTCTGGTGTTAGGCTTGTGCACGATGAAGCTCAGCACTTGGCACTGCTTCACGTTGTCAAAACCCATGACGCGGATGTAGCAGGTGGGGTTTTCAGAGCGGCAAGCTTGAACTTCAGTCATGATTTCTTGGACGCTGCGAGCACCAAACAAAGGCAACTTCCACAATGTCCAGTAGCGCATTTCAGCGGCAGAGGTTTCGTTGAATTCTACGCCGGGAATATAGCCTTGATCCAAGATGTATTGCAGTTGCTTGGCAATTTGGGCGTCTGTCAGCGGGGGCAAATATGACAGAGTTTCGTAACGACGCTCTTTAGGTAAAGTCTTCATTTTTTGTATCTCTAAGGTGTGTGTTCGATTCGCCAAGTGCGATCGATTAACTCGACAAATTATCCAGATTCGGTTCAGAATCTATTGAGGATGTTTCAGGATTGCTGCTAGCCACAGACCAATTAAGCTGCGTAATTCGCTCCAAATGCTGGCGTCTGTGTTCCATATTCGCCTGTTGAATGCCAGTACAAACCATTTCTGGCAAAAATTCCGTCACATCGTGCGCCAGATATTCTCGCACCGTCATGATCCGAAATCCTAAATCTTGATTTTCCCTCAGCAGTTCCTCAATGTAAGCTTCTCCATCTTGGATTTTGCCCTTGGTGGAAAAGTCATTCAGCCAGATTGCCAGAGGAGGATTGGTTTCGCTCAACTGAGCTACAACAATCCGCACGGATTGATAGGTTAGGTAACTTGCCAGCACCTTAGCGGTGTCTTTCGCAACTTGTTTGAGATCCATTTGACCCCAGCTCCCTCAAATTTTAGGTTTTGAATTTTAGATTTTGGATGCAAACTTACTTGTAAATCTTCTTCAAAGATAAAGACTTAACAGCAAGTTTGCGACCTAAAACTTAAAATCTCTAACCAAAAATCATCAAACGGTATCCATTGCCTCGAACTCAAACTTGATTTCTTTCCAGAGTTCGCAAGCAACAGCCAATTCAGGGCTCCATTTGCAAGCTTCGCGAATGATGTCTCCGCCTTCGCGCATCAAGTTGCGGCCTTCGTTACGAGCTTGAACGCAAGCTTCCAATGCAACGCGGTTAGCTGCTGCACCAGGTGCGTTACCCCAAGGGTGGCCCAAGGTGCCGCCGCCGAACTGCAAGCAGGAGTCGTCGCCGAAGATTTCAACCAAGGCTGGCATGTGCCAGATGTGGATACCACCGGAAGCAACTGGCATGACACCAGGCATGGAGGCCCAATCTTGGGTGAAGTAAATACCGCGGCTGCGGTCTTCTTCGATGTGGTCTTCGCGCATCAAGTCTACGAAGCCCATCGTGATGCCTTTTTCGCCTTCGAGTTTGCCCACAACTGTACCGGAGTGCAGGTGGTCGCCGCCGGACATCCGCAAGCACTTGGCAAGCACGCGGAAGTGGATACCGTGGTTCTTTTGACGATCGATCACGGCGTGCATAGCGCGGTGAATGTGCAACAGAATACCGTTGCGACGGCACCATTTGGCCAAGCTGGTGTTTGCAGTGAAACCACCGGTTAGGTAGTCGTGCATGATGATGGGGGTTTTGATTTCTTTGGCGAACTCAGCCCGTTCCATCATTTCTTCAAAGGTAGGGGCGGTTACGTTGAGGTAGTGACCCTTGACTTCGCCAGTTTCTGCTTGAGCTTTTTCAATAGCTTCTTGAACGAACAAGAAACGATCGCGCCAACGCATGAACGGTTGCGAGTTGATGTTTTCGTCGTCTTTGGTGAAGTCCAAACCGCCGCGTAGAACTTCGTAAACGGCGCGGCCGTAGTTCTTAGCAGACAGACCCAATTTGGGCTTAATTGTACAACCCAGCAAAGGACGGCCGTACTTGTTCAATTTGTCGCGCTCAACGGTAATACCGTGAGGAGGGCCTTGGAATGTTTTCAGGTAAGCAATGGGAATCCGCAAGTCTTCTAACCGCAGAGCACGCAGAGCTTTGAAACCGAAAACGTTACCAACCAAAGAGGTCAGCAAGTTGGTGACGGAACCTTCTTCAAACAAATCCAAAGGATAAGCGATGAAGCAGATGTATTGGTTGTCTTCACCGGGAACTGGCTCGATGTCGTAGCAGCGACCTTTGTAGCGGTCGAGGTCGGTCAGGAGGTCAGTCCACACAGTTGTCCATGTACCGGTGGAAGATTCAGCAGCCACAGCAGCTCCAGCTTCTTCTGGGGGAACTCCTGGCTGAGGTGTGACGCGGAATGCTGCCAAAATATCTGTATCTTTCGGCGTGTAGTCCGGTGTGTAATACGTTAGTTTATAGTCTTGAACTCCGGCTTTATACCCAGCCTTTGATTGAGTTTGGGTTTGCGCGTAAGCCATATCTCGCTTCCTAGTATTCGCTTAATTTTTTTGCCCGATCGCAGGC
Source organism: Microcoleus sp. PH2017_24_DOB_U_A (assembly GCF_020738205.1). Taxonomy (NCBI): domain Bacteria; kingdom Bacillati; phylum Cyanobacteriota; class Cyanophyceae; order Oscillatoriales; family Microcoleaceae; genus Microcoleus; species Microcoleus sp. PH2017_24_DOB_U_A. The sequence goes on along the minus strand of NZ_JAEQCT010000033.1, from coordinate 42,498 downwards.
TCTTAGAAATATATCAATAAAGTGGCGCGTTACAATTTTAATATTCTTTTAATCATCATAAGTATTGTTTATTTAGCTTTACATTAGGAAATTTTATGTAACATATCTTATCAAACAAAAGTGGCGAAGGATGCAGGGCTAAGGGTTGGGGATCGATGAGATTTTAGATTTTAAATTTTAGATTTTAGATTGGAGAAGGAGAAAAAATTAGTCATAAATACTTAAATCATGGTGGAGATCGATTAAATTTTAGATATTAAATTTTGGGTTGGGGGTAGGAAAAAATTAGTTATAAATACTTATAGAACTCCAAAGGTACGTTGTTGGGCTTCAGCCCTCTTTACATATATTAGAAGAGGGCTGAAGCCCAACAACGTACCTAAAAGTCGGCAGCATAGCACATAATATGGACAGGACTTGTGCGGCAAACCGGGTTTCTGCGTTAGCTGCACGTAAGTCTACTATGGATATCTAGCCCCATCTTTACTCTGGTTGTGCCTCACCCCCCTTCACAAGCCGTCCACTGCATCAATCCAGATTGCCCAAGGCCTTACCCTCAGACTTGGGGCAACAATTTTTGTCAGAGTTGCGGGACTCCGCTGCGGCTAAAAAATCGCTACATACCTCTACAAGGGCTCGGTACCGGGGGTTTTGCAGCTATCTACACAGTTTGGGACGCAGAAACTCAAACCGAGCGCGTCCTCAAATTGTTGCTCGAAACTTCTCCGAAAGCGCTAAAACTGTTCGAGCAGGAAGCTTGGGTTTTGGCAATTTTGCGGCACCCCGGCGTTCCAAGAGTCGAGCCGGACGGTTATTTTCACGTCCAAACCCAAAATTTGGGAGGCGGGGATGGAAATGCCACAGGGAGGCGCTTACCTTGTTTGGTAATGGAAAAGATTCACGGCAAAACTTTAGAAGAAATTCTTGAAGATCACCCTCAGGGATGTCCGCAGGAATGGGTGTTTAGCTGGCTGAGTCAAGCTGTGCAAATTTTAGAGGAGTTGCATCGGTGTCAGATTATTCACCGCGACATTAAACCCTCCAATTTGATGCTGCGAGACCCGGAGTCGCCCCAAGTGTTGCTGAGCAAGGGTTTGGGCGGTTTGCAATTGGTGACGATCGACTTTGGGGGAGTTAAACAAATGGGCGGTGTCGAACCAATGGGGAAAGATTCTGCTTCTTCGACGCGGTTGATTTCGCCTGGGTACAGCCCGCCGGAACAAATTGTTGGGGGCCAAGTTGTCCCGGCGACGGATTTTTATGCCCTCGGGCGGACTTGCATTCATTTGCTGACGGGGAAGTATCCGGCGGAAATTGAAGATCCGATGACGGGGGAGTTGCGCTGGCGCCACATTGTGTCTGTGAGTCCGGCTTTTGCGAATTTGTTGGATGATATGGTGCGATCGAATATACAGCAGCGTCCGGCTTCGGCTGCGGATGTTCGATCGCGTTTGCAAGATATTTATGCTAAGAGTAAGGGCAAAATTGCGTTAGCCCCAGTCAGTCAAGCTATTGTGGAATTTTGCCGGCAAGTGGTGGTGGCGACGGCGCAAAAAACGGCAAGTTTGACGGTTTTGGTGTTCGGCGCGATCGCCCAACTTGTAGTAGCTTCTCTGGATACGGGCTGGGAAATGGTGCTCGGTGGGGTTGGTGGATCCGCAGGGGCGATCGGCGGTTTGGTTTTGGCCTATGCTTCGCCTATTGGCCCGGAATTTGCGAGTTTTTTGAATGAAGGTTTGCACCAATTAATTCCTTATATGAGTTTTAATGTCGGCCCGGAAGTGCTCTTGTTTGCTTTTGCGGGCTGGGGCACTGCGATAGGTTTGACGGATGCGGGGAGTTTTCGCCAGCAAAAACAGTATTGGCTGTCGGGATTGATGGGTGCTCAGGGCTATTTGTTGGCGAGTTTGTGCTGGATGGAAGCGACTGCTTTTAGCGGCGTGCAGGGGATTATTTTGGGGGCATTTGCGATCGCCACTTTAACCATCGGCATGGGTTTGCGGAGTCACCAATTAGCGCACGCTTTGGTGGTGGCTGCTTGTTCGACGGGAATGTTTCTATTTTTGAATGCTTTGAGCATTTTTCCAGGGAGTTTTTTAGGAATTTTGGATCTTTCGTCTGGTTATCCCTTCGGCTGGTTGCAGATTGGGAGTTCAATTGCATTTTTTGGTTTGTTGGGAAGTGCGATCGGGCTTTGTTTGGGAGTTAGTCATTATTTAGTTGTGCCCGTGTTGCGGTGGTTGGGATGGCGGTAGGCAATTTAGAGCGTGTCCGCTGGAATTTTTTTATGATTTTTAACCACATATAAACGCAAATATCAGCTTTTTATACTAAATCCGGCTTAAATACACCCTTTATTTATTAGTCCGCCTTCGCAGACTAAATTTTGTTTGCTTCGACCTCAAACTCTTATGACTGGCGCATTGCTACATTAGACTTGGAGGTCAAAAGTGATTTCAATCACCGAGCGATCGAGGGAGTAACGAACGCGGATTTCGTATTATACTGTCGGCTGACCGAAAATTATTTTAGGATTAGGGAGTTGTCATATCTCTATTCAGGGATTAATATAAGCTTTATAGGAGAGCAGGCTGAGCGGGATCTCTGGAGGAGGGTAGAATGATAGGACAAGGGCAAACTCTACCGATGGGTCAATCAGTAGGGGGTGGACGTTTCAAAATCATCCATATTTTGGGCAATGGGAATTTTGGCGAAACTTACTTAGCCGAAGATTGGCACGATTCGGGTAGGCAATGCGCTCTGAAGCGGTTCATCTTTGTCAGTAATAACCCTACAACTTTTGCCAAGGCAAAGGAGTTGTTCGAGCGCGAAGCCAAATTTTTAAAGAATTTAACGGAAAACCCTAAAAATTATTTGATTCCCAAGTACATAGGATACTTGTCAGAGGGTCAAGAGTTGTACTTAGCGCAGGAATACATTGACGGATGTACCCTTCGTGATGAACTAAATCGCAATACGAGGCTCAATGAGGATCGAGTTGCCAGTTTGTTAGAGGATGTACTCAATTCCCTGATATTTATTCATCAACAACAAAATATTCACCGGGATATCAAACCAGAAAATCTCATTAAGAGAAATGGGGATGGCAAGATAGTTCTCATAGATTTCGGTGCAGTTAAGCAGAAAGTCACTAAACTCACCTCTCCTGGAACTCAGATTCATACTGAAGGTTATGCACCGCTAGAGCAGATTCAAGGCTACCCAGAATATTGCAGCGATATTTATGCTTTAGGGATGACTGCTTTGGAAGCTTTGACAGGAGTGGAGCCTGAAAAACTCAAAGATGTTACTACAGGGAAGGTTGTGTGGCCTCATTCATTCAATGCTAGTAATAAGCTGAAGAAAATTTTGGAAAAGATGGTGGAGCATAATTGTAAAAGTCGCTATCAATCAGCAGAGAAGGTGCTAAACGATTTAAATTCAGGAGGTTTTACGGCTACTGCGGTAGTAGCCCCTATTTTACGTTCCACCATTCCATCGGTTCAAAATGGAGGAGGGGGAATATCCAAGCTGCCTATGTGGTTGTGGTTTGCGATCGCAACGCCCTTGGTTATGATCTTAGCTTTTGTGCTTGGGCTGCTTTCCACACCGCAGTCTCCGAAACCGGAGAGAGAAAAACAACAGGATATTCAATCACCTGAACCTACTCCCCAACCTAGTGATGACGATATATTCAAGCGTCCGCCAGGGACACCCTAGCCTTCGCTAGTGGATATAGGGACTTTTTGTGTTTGCGCCACAGGCTTGGCACGGAAAATTTCGCTAAGATACTTACAATTAAGAACACGCCTTCCTAGAGATGAATAGTACGAACAGCTTTTTGGAAAAAGCAGCACACATAGCAACAGTAATCGCAGCACTAGCTGTTTTAGTCGATGTTGGAATCAATCTCTCTCTATACTTCAGGGAGCAGAGTTCACAGATTACTAATGTAACCCCAGTTTCGCCAACCCTAGGTTCGATAACCCCAGATTCGGCAACGTGTGACCAAAACTCGTTGTTTTGTCGTCCTCCAGGGCAATAGCTTACAGATAGTTAGTCATCTTGATTCAAATTGGGTTAAGAACTATCACCGATCGGTAGACAAGTTGTGGTGAAAACTGCAATAATACAGTATAAGTTTTCTAAAAAATTAATTGTTCACGTTATGAGGTTGATCGATGAAAATTAAAACTACAGCTTCAGCCATTTTAACAATGGCTACGGTGCTATCAACATTTGGTTTGGCATTTACTAAATCGGCTGAAGCAGCACCCCGCACTTTCTCCTGTAAAATGAACTATGCCGTATGGACAACAGTCGTTAACGAAAGCGGCAAGCCCGAAAAAGCATTGATCCGGTGGGATTCTGATTTTGGTGGGCAAGTGGGTTATACGCGAGAGCGCCGATGCAACGAAGTCACTAACAGAATGAATAGCTACTTGAGCAACAGGGGTCAGTTCCTGACTCACGGTATTCAGAACGGTCAAAAAGTAATTTGTACAACAGACCGCCTGGGTAAAGACTGCCTCAACTTCCTTTACACGGTGAAACCAGAGCACGACCCCAAGGCAAGGCTAGAAGAATTGTTTGCACTGACAAACAAAAATAATACTCCATTGCCACTCCGAGAACGGCGTTGTGCTGCAACAAAAACATATATCTCTGTCGATGCCCTGCTTGGAGGGCAAACGGTTTTTGCGCGAGAAGTTTGTTCCGTTCGGTAAGTATCAGGTATCCTGATTAAATGAAGTTAACTTTAGTTAGATTTATCGCTTTAGCCTGTATAGGTGGTTGTCAATTGCTATCACCTACACAGGTTTCTCAGTCTTTTGACAAGGCTACCACTGCGGTAACAAGTGTTACGTCAGAGGCAGAAAACGGGCTCTCAAAGGATTTGATTCCTGAGAGGGCAAAATTAATTTCCTTGAGAGTTTATTCAATTAACCCACAAGAGTGGAAAAACAATGGTTTAATTTTGAATGAGAGTGGCTCTGGAGTTTTGATGGCTATGGAGCCGACACCAGCCAACCCGTCAGTCTATCAATATCTTGTCTTGACGGCTAATCATGTAGCCAAGGAATCGACAGGAAGAGCAAAAAAACCTGAGTTTTATATCCGTACCCCTGACGGTTTAATTCATAAGGCGCGTCGTCACCCCCAAAAATTCAATAAAACGGATTTAGCATTATTATATTTCTATAGCCCTTATCGCTACGAAGTGGCTGTAATTGCTAAGAAACAATCCTTAAAGCATGAAGATTTGATATATGTTAGTGGGTTTCCTTGTAACCTGGTTTTGACTACCATATCCTGTCCTGCGGAGTTTGTCGTGAAAAAGGGTCAAGTGAAGGCTGTACTGACTAAACCTTTAGTTGATAATTATAGTATTGGATACACCAATGAAGTTGTGGAAGGGACGAGTGGCGGCCCAATCTTGAATGAGCAAGGCGAAGTAGTAGGTATCAATGGCAGAGGTGAAGATGGGCCATCATCTCAATATAAGCGTGCAGATGGTTCAGACTCAAATGAAGATGAGATTAATTCGATGAAACCCTTGCGTTGGGGAATTCCGATTGACTTTTATCTCCAGCTAGATACCAAGAAACTGTTTAAGGAAATACCGCCTTTAAATCAGGAATTTGTACGCATCGGGTATATTGCCCAATCAGATTCTCAAACTAATCAATCAAAAAAGACACTACCTCCTGACCCTCAGAAATCTGCTGAAGAGAAGGATCAAGTTACATTTACGGCCGAAAAGCATAAAAATTCTCCGTCAGTAAATGAGTTTTTATCTAGATTAAAAGATAATGATTTATTGGTCAAAATTTTATTTTATTTCCTTCATGCTGTAGTGGTAATCTTTTTACTTCTATTCTTTTTGGGTCGGTTTGGGAAAATAAATACAACAGGAGCTACGGGGGCGAGTCAAAATAATAAATCTCCAGACAAAAATAGTCAGGATACAGTGCCAAGAGAGACAGAAAAACCTGGTTTGCGCGTCAAAGTGGGTAATTTATTTAACGGTCTTATTCAGAAATTAAAAGATACAGAACAAAACAAGGACAAGCAGCAGCCTATAGCTAATATTTTGTTTACTTTAGTTCAAGATATTGGTTGGGAAGCAGAAATTTCATCTCATGATGGTCAAAAAAATCAAAGTTATAAGTTATATTATGATAAGTATTTAAAAGAAAAATTTGATAAATGTGATGATTATTGGTTAAAATACGAAATCAAGGAATTTGTCATTTTCATAAAACAAGAAATTCCCACAGGGCTAGAGGGGAAACCTCTTCCTAAACTAACCCCCAGTAATGATTGCGAGGTCGAAAAACATACAGGGAATGATTCTCAAATATCTTGGTCATTATACAAATCTAAAAAAATATCTCAAAATGCACCTTCTCGCATTATTATAATTGAGTTTATTTTTTAATCAAATGATCCACCTATTACGACTTCTCCAATATGAAATCTAACCAACTAAAATACTGTTTAATTATTGGCTTTTGTGTTTTGCTAAGTTTTATTTTAGGAAAATTTGTCAGCAATATTAATCACAATATCAGCACTCCGCTCAAGCCGACACCTGTAATTTTCAAAAATCAATTAGAAGAAATAGCCACAAAATCCACTGTTTTGATTGCAGTACCTGGCGGTGGTTATGGTTCAGGGGTAATCATTAGGAGTCAAGACAAATATTACGTACTAACAACTAAGCACGTTGTTGCAATTCCACCAGAACCTCAGAATCAGTACGAAATTAAAAGTTACGATGGAAACGTGTATCTAACAATTACTGATAAAAATTACGATCAATTAGTGGAGCAATTAGTTGCAGATACATTGGGAGACATTGATCTAGCACTCATCGAGTTGCCCACTCAATCGCAAAATTACACAGCAGCTAAATTATCGACAGGATTATCTGAATCTATATCTGTATTGGTATCAGGATGGCAACAATGTCAGCCTCAACCTCAATATGAATTAACTAAGGGAACAATATTAAAAAAAATATCATCGGAAAGTGAGATAAATCAATTATCCGAAAAGGATGATTCGTTGTACCTTCAGGATAAAGATAATAATTATAAGAATGGTTATAGAGTTAAATATACTAATTCAACTTTGAGCGGGATGAGTGGTGGGCCAGTATTTAATGAGAATGGTAGCATAGTCGCTATTCATGGGATGCCTGGGGCAGAGGGCAAGGAGAGAACTGACCGAAAGTGCCAGTCGATCAACAATCCAAATTTAGGTAATAACTGGGGGATTCCTATCAGTTTATTTTTAGAGTCTAACTTAGCTAAGGGTAAGAATTTTGACGAAGATAAAAAGCCAGTTAAATCAGCTAAGACTACACCAAAACCATCCCCAATAAACACAACATCTTCTTCAGATAACGGTGATATGTTAAAGTGTCCTGAAACGGGTAAGCAAGAAGGTTGGTGTAAGTGAATGGGAGACAGATCGCCTTTTTTGGTTTGTTGGGAAGTGCGATCGGGCTTTGTTTGGGAGTCAGTCATTATTTGGTTGTGCCTTTGTTGCGGTGGTTGGGTTGGAAGTAGGAATTAACTAATTAAATATTCAACATTTCACCTCAAATTCAGATCCCCCTAAATCCCCCTTAAAAAGGGAAACTTTGAGAAGGCTCTTGTCCCCCCGACCTAAGCGGGGTTAGGGGGTTTCTCCGGGTTTTAAAACTCTTGTGGGGTAGGCTTCTAGCCCGCCCCAAAATCTACAATTTAGCTAAACAGACGGGAATCCCCACACTATATCGCTTCGATTAGTGTGGGATGAGAGGCGCGTGAATCGAGGATTCCACATTTTCATGTCCTCGCCCGCTATGCTGGCGAGCAATGAAGGTGTGGATGACGAGATGAACAAATCTTTATTTGCAAGCATCGTTACTCGACATAACTTATTAAATCACTACTTGACTTTGTATAGTATTTCCTGGTATTTTTATTACAAGCAAATGCGTAAAGGTCGCAACGCAATGAAAGTAACATATCAGTATCAGTTCTATCCCGACACCAGTCAAAAGTCAACCCTCAATCATTGGTTGAGGATTTGTCGCTATTGGTACAATAGACAGCTAGGCGATCGATTTGATTGGTGGGAGATGAACCGCACTGCTATAAATGCTTGTCCGTTGATTGCTAGTATCTCTACGCCTCGCGAAAAGCCCAACTACTACACCCAAAAACAACAACTACCCATCCTTAAAAAAGACTTAATAAAAGTCTTTCATAGTGGTGAATTGCTGGACTTCAAGCAAGTAGATTCAACTATTCTTCAAGATGTCTCTAAGCGAGTGGACAAAGCTTTTGAACGGTTGATCGTAGGAGACAGTAAAGGTGGGCGATCGGGAAAACCCCGGTTTAAGACTGAAGCGGATTACCGGACGATGACTTTTTCTACGGCTAATAACGACTGGATTAAGTTGGTTCGCAAGAATTGGCTTTATATCCGATTGCCGAAGTTGGGTGTCATAAAAGTTCGGATGCACCGCCCAATCCCCGATGGATTCACTGTTAAGCAAATTAGTGTAACTAGAAAGACTGACGGTTGGTTTACCCAGATAATGCTTGAAGACACTTCAGTACCCCACTTTATTCCTGATAAAGTTACCCCAAACTGGGATAACTCAATTGGGTTGGATGCGGTGCTGCATGAAGATGTCTATTTAGCAACGTCGTCAGGCACAAAGTTACCTTCGTTGAAACCGCTTCGCAAAAACCAAGCTAAGTTATACCAGATCTCAAGGAAGCGGAACAAACGGAAGCGCGGTTCTAAAAGCCGACGCTTCTTAGCCAAAAAAGAAGCGAGACAGCACCAAAAAATAGCGCGTTCTCGCCAAGACTTTCACTACAAAACAGCTCACAGACTTGTGAAATCTGGAGCTAAATTCTTTTTTCATGAGGATTTGAATTTAAAAGGCTTAACAAAGCGGAATAAAGTTAAGCTTTCTGGATGAAGGTAATTACCTCCCGAACGGTCAATCAGCTAAATCAGGACTTAATAAGTCTTGGTTGGATGCTGCATTTGGTCAGTTTTTTAAGACGCTGGAATACATAGCCGAAAAAGCTGGGTCAGCCGTCGTTCCGCAAAAACCTGCTTATACGTCAATGGTTTTGTGCTATCGGAATGAAATTGTTTTCACCGATTGCGGTATGCGAAACTATTGGGATGAGCAACATTCTTTAATGGTCGATCGCGATGTTAACGCCGCGATTAATTTAAAGAAACTTGGGTTGGGCATTTTCCCAAGGATAAAACGCCGTAGCGGGAATCTTTCTGTAGTAGGAAATATAGATGATAGTACCGCGAAGGAAATTTTGTATACCCTTCATCGGGCTGCAAAGATGCCCACGTCATAGCACCACGAGGCTTGACGTGGAAGTATGTCACAGGCTAGACAGCTTATAATCTAATACCGTTTACTTAAGACCGCCCTGAGGGTAAAACCCTATGATAAATAGATACGGAGATTGCTTCGTTCCTCTCTTCGGACTATTCTAAGTAAACCGTATTGGTGTATAAGCAGCAACTGTCAAAATTATGCGGTCGCCTACATTCATAAAAAAGCAACAAAACTTGTTGTTTTATTTGATAGTTAATTGGGCTGATTTTATCCGATCGCCCATTTTACCCGTAATCGCAATCTTTCCGGGGCGCAGCGCCCGAAACGTGCCCGGTTGCGCGCCCATATGATGAAAGGTGCGATCGAGTAACGGCCGCGAATTCGGAGGCTTGGTTGGCGCACCAGGCCCCGGTTCCTGATAATCTGGAGTCCGCAGCCCGAAAGTTAATGGGGGTAGCAAATTGCCTTTTGAATCAGAGGCGATCATTTCAAAGGTAATGCGATCGCCCACGCGCACTGTCGCCACTTCTGGCTGAATCCGAACATCCCAATCTGGCGGATAAACAACACCCGACATCAAGAGTGTTTTTTGTCCTGTTTTTGCCAACACGGTAAACTTTCCCGGCGCAATTCCCGTCACAGTTCCATCTTGGGAAAGTTGGATAACTTTGGTATCTTGTGATGACCAAACTGCTGGTTTTACCAACAATGCGAACTCAGATACTCCGCAATCTGAACCGCTGCCTTCCCCGATTTTTAGTTTAACGTTTTTACCTGCAATTAAAGGGTTAACGTCTTCAAATTTGTAAGCCAGACAAGGAGTTGTTTTAAAGATACCGAGAGTGGTTTTAAAGATGCCTGCCGTCACCACGATCGCATCCCACGCGGTACAACCAATTGCTACCAGTACCAGCGCAACTGAGGTTCCGTAGCCGACGGTGATTATTTTTTGTTTTCGATCAAACTGATGCCAGTCTCTCATTGTTCTTTCGATCGCACTTTCCTCAAAAGTTACTTGCCTCTAAGGGCGATCGATCTATTTCTGTATGCCAAAAACAAAATTGGCATAGGGTTCGATAAAATATATTAAAATTTCGATATTGTCTAGTGCGAGCTTCTAGATCGCACTGTATGGTTAATCGATCGGATATAATATCATGGTAGACTAGATATTTGGTGAATCAGGTTTTATAAGTTTGCGAACTGTTGACAAATAGAAGTCCAATGATACTTGAAACTGATAGATTGATTTTGACACCGATTGTAGAGAACGATCTCAACAAGCTGCACGCAATTTTTACCGATTCCTATGTCAGGAGATATTTGTGCGACGGTCAAATTTGGTCGCTAGATCCAGTGGAAGAAATGATCGAACAGAACGAACAACTGTTTGGAGAAAAGAAATTCGGCTTGTGGTTTATCGAGAGAAAGAACGATCGCGAAGTTATTGGATTTGTGGGGTTGTGGTATTTTTTTGAGGAACCGCAGCCGCAGTTGGTTTATGCGCTGTTGCCGAAAGCTATTAAAAAAGGCTACGCTACTGAAGCATCCACGAAAATATTAGAGTATGGTTTTGATGGACTTGGATTAGATTATCTGGTTGCAAGTTGCGATCGCCCAAACATTGAATCATGCAAATTAGCAGCCAGACTCGGGATGAGACAAGTAGAAGAAAGGATTGTCAATGAAAATCCCATATTATTCTTTAGAATCGATAAGTAGTAATTAGCAGTCAGGGCGCAATGCACAAATGGCTTTCGGTGGTGGGAATTGGCGAAGACGGACTTTCGGGATTGAGTTCGATCGCCCTTTCGTTACTCGATCGATCTAAAATCGTTGTCGGTGGCGCGCGTCACCTCGCAATGCTACCCACCGACGACACCCGCGAAAAATTAGTTTGGGCTTCACCACTACAAACCACAGTTGACAGGATCATCAGCCGTCGCCCAGAGGCTGTTTGCGTGCTCGCAAGTGGCGATCCGATGTGTCACGGGATTGGTGTCACGCTGTCGCGCCGGATTCCGATCGCCGAAATGACTGTGATTCCCGCAGCATCGGCTTTTAGTCTGGCTTGCGCCCGTTTGGGTTGGCCTCTGGCGGATGTTGAGACTTTCAGCTTAACAAATCGCCCGATCGCCTCGATCGCCCTTAGTTTCTCTCCCGGTGCGCGGTTGCTAGTCTTGAGTGCCGATCGACACACGCCTGAAAAAGTTGCCCAATTGTTGACACAGCGGGGGTTTGGCAGCAGTTTGATGACCGTGTTCGAGCGGATGGGATCGCAGGCGGAACGGCGGATCGAGGGAGTTGCAGCAGCTTGGAATGCGACGGATTTAGCCGATTTGAATGCGATCGCCATTGCAGTTACAGCCGATCGCGAAACTCTGATTGTTTCCCGCACCTCCGGCTTACCGGATGCAGCCTATCGCCACGATGGACAGTTGACAAAACGGGAGGTTAGAGCCGTTACGCTGTCGGCGTTAGCGCCGATTCCGGGGGAGTTGCTGTGGGATGTGGGCGCGGGCTGCGGTTCGATCGCGATTGAGTGGATGCGGAGTCATCGGAGTTGTCGGGCGATCGCGATCGAGCGCCATCCAACTAGACTGGAATATATTGCTGAAAATGCCTCTAATTTGGGTGTTCCCGAGCTCAAAATCGTCACCGGATCAGCACCGGATGCTTTGGCAAATTTGCCGCAACCAAATGCTATTTTCATCGGTGGCGGTGTCACCGCAGAGGCTTTGCTAGAAACTTGTTGGAATGCTTTAGGTGAAGGTGGCCGATTAGTTGTGAATGCGGTGACGATTGAAAGCGAACTTAAGATTTTGCAATGGCATTCTTTGCATGGTGGGGAACTGATTAGAATTGGGATTCAGCGGGTTGGTGCGATCGGTTCTTTTCAGGGTTGGAAACCGCTTGCACCGGTGACTCAGTGGGCGGTTGTTAAGAGGTAATATCAATTCTGATTGGATCGGATTGATTTAACCACAGAGTACGCAGAGAACACAGAGGAAGAGATCAGAGAGATGAATCATTCCGATGAAGAGCGGATTTAATCTAAAAGGCGATCGATCTTATTCCCAAAAAGCTATAATCAGTAATATCCTCTGGAATGAAAGTGAAAATGCCAGACGAATCATCTGTAGATCCTTATCTAGATCAACTGTTTGAAGACTATTCCAACACTGAAGTTATTGAACTACAGCAATATCTGTCTGAATGGGATAGAGGAACTTATCGAACTGTGGCCCAAAGTGTGTTAGACCATTCACAAAGAAAAGGATTCGATCCACTCAAATATCTGCGTAAGGCACACAATTTCAACACTAGAGGTGCTGTAAGAGTTCCTCGCACGGGATATCGGCAGGATGGAGCCGCTGTTTACAGAAAGGGAAATGAGTTTTTAATTGTTCGATCCGATCGGTATGGTGTTGAAAAAATCGTGACTTATGGCATCAATGAGGAATAGAAATATGACACAAGTTCAAAACAAGTTAGTAATGCAACAGGATATGATTGTGCAACTTTTGGCACAGTTGACGGTTGACTATCAAAACACTAAATCAGAGCGTAAAGAGATAGCCCAGATATATCTTGGTTCCGAGGAAGAGTTTTCGTTTCTGGAAGAGCTTGAGTTAGTGACAGTCAGTATTCGTGGTTATGCTAGTCAGATTGAGACTAGCGCAGGGGTTGAAATTCGCGAGGAAGCGATCGCAGACTTACATCACCTTCGGGTGTTCGATCGTTTTGCGATCGCTCAGTTTTATGATGAGACGCGATCGGGCTATCTTCAAATGCGGTCTTATATCCGAATGCTAGACTATTTGCGACTGCTGGTGTTGGAGTATTTGCAAATGGAATAGAGAAGGAGTTTTGCAAAGAAGATGAACGATAAAGAAATAGCAACCGTATTTAAAATCCCCGCAAAAATGCCATTTCTTCAGGCTATATGCTGGCAAATTGCTAATGTCAAAAATCTGAGTGTCCCGGAAATGCTATGTCGCTACGAATCTGGCTGGCATTATTGGGGAGTTTTGGGAGAACCCAACTCTGAGGAAATAATTTTTATTCAACAAATTAGCCAACATTATCAATCTTGGCTGGTAGCGGAACTCTTAAGCATTGGCCAGCCCCAAGAAACAGAAAAACTGGTAAATTTTAAACCCATGTTTAAACGTGAAATTCATCAAAAGATATTAACTGTACTCAGCCACTTGAATGTCGAGTTTTTACAGGAATGTCGCGCTTATTTTGGTGGCGGCACCCTGGTAAGTATGGAACATGGAGAATATCGGTTAAGCCAAGATATTGACTTTATGTGTCCGATGGATGGTGGCTACAGTCTCCTGCGCCGAAAAGTGGCAGAAGCTGGCTATGATGCGATTTTTGCTAATCGCAATCGCATTTTTCTCCCCAACGATATTCAATCAAACCAATACGGCATCAGATTTCCAGTTATTGTGGATGATACTACAATTAAATTCGAGATGGTTTGTGAAGGGCGAATTCAGTTTGGCGAACCAAATTATCCTAATTGGTCGCCTGTTCCTTGCTTGAATCAAATCGATATTATAGCAGAAAAACTGTTAGCAAATGCAGACAGATGGCCGAGCGATCGGGTAAACTCTAGAGATTTAATTGACTTGGCAATTCAAAGGTTAGCGAGTCCGATTCCCCAAGAGGCGATCGACAAAGCTGAAGCAGCTTATCAAGTTATGAAACCGCTAAATCGAGCGATTCAGTATTTCCAAGAGCGTCCAGATTATAGGGAAAAATGCTACGATATTTTAAGTATTGCAGAACCAGATCGAGTTATTGACGGTATCGATTTATTAGCTCAGGATTTAGGTAGGAAAATCACAGTCAGGACATTTTGCGAGACTATTTCTCCGTTTCCTGGATCTTTGTCGTAATATCATGTCCGGTCGATTACATAATAAAAAAGGTTCGTAATGAATCAAACAATAATGAACGCGGGCATCTTCTGTCCACTACGCTAAGATGAAGGCAGATTTACATTGTCTTATGAGGTCGTTATGACCAGTTTGCTATCGTCTACAAGTATTTCTCGCTATGTCACCCGCAATCTTGAAGTTTTGCAGGGGGAACCGATTATTGCAGGTACTCAATTGACTGTACGGGATATTGTGGTGTTTTGGAAATCAGGAATAAAGCCTGAAGAAATCCCACAGAAGTTACTGCAACTCGTGACGGGTGCTCAAGTTTTTGATGCGATTAGCTTTTATCTGGATAATCAGCCAGAAATAGACGATCGGATTGCTTGGTACGAGGCGCGTCCGATGTTGAATGTTTCGCCTCTTTTGAGATGCAATCCGTTGTTGAATGAAGTCACGGAATATGTTGCAGCCTATCGGCACGATCGAAATACCGATATCGATTTTCCTGAGTCTGAAACTCTATGACTCAATATATTCTCGATACCGACCATATCACACTGCTGCAACACTTTCCTATGCAACTCCAAACCCTGTATACTGTCGCGCATACGGAGGCTGAACTCCTAACACGATCTCTTCTTTGGCAATCCCCATTTCTACTAATTCATCAGCAAAACTTCGATCGGTTTGATTGCGCTGAATCCAAATTTTTCCATCTTTGATATCTAAGTGAATGAAGCAGTTATAAATACGGTCATGTTCATTCCATCCTAAATCGATAACCAAATAGCGATCGCGTTCTTTGTCAAAAACGAATTCTACTTCTATCTGACCATTAATCGGCGGGTCTTCACCCGATTCGAGCAGTAACTTTTCGATGCACTGGCGATAAAAATCTAGTTTATGTCCATAGTCTTTGAACAGCATAAGCATCAAACATTTCATCACGGCTGACTAAAACTAAAGAATGATTAATGGATTGGGCAATTAAAATGCGATCGAATGGATCGCGATGATGAAATGGTAGGTTGCGAACCCGTACAGTATCCGCAAATGAAATTGGCAGTAACAAGATGCCAGCAGCAGGTAACTGAGCTTCGCTGCATAGTCTGATTGCAGCGTCAGTTTACCAATGCTGATTTTGATGGCAATTTCCCAAAGACTGGCAATACTCAAATAGACTCTATCGGCGGATTCAATCTGCTCTTTCAATGCAACTGATAGGTTAGGAGCATTTTCTGAAAACCAAATAAAAGTGTGAGTATCGAGGAGCAATGTACTCATTACATATACTCCTGGAAATCCTCTAATGGTGCATCAAAATCATCAGAAAGCGGTAAGATAAATGTGCCTTTCATCATCCCGGCTTGACGTTTCTTTTGAGGAGGATTTACGGCCACCTCATTATTTGCATATTTTGCAGCTAAGAATTCTACATAGTGCAGCACTTCCTGTTTCAGGGAATCTGGCAATTTGACTAAGGTTTCTAGGATGGTGGTTTCTAGCATTAGATCGCCTCTTGCTGGATAAAATTATGATAACAATTGCCAAGCAAAACTTACCGATCGCTTCCAACTTCTGCGAGATGCCAGAATATCATCCCATTTTCCGCATGACTGAGCAAAATCCCCAAATCTTCGAGGCTTTCTAGACAGTCGAGAATCACTTTTTGTTTGCGATTTGCGCCTTTGAAATGGGCGGTGACTTGGGCGGCTGTCCATTCGCCGCTTTGAGTGCGGAACAAGTCGCGGATGGCCCAAAGTTGCTCTTTCAGGGTTTTGGGGAAAGGTTGTTGTTCCGTAGGGGCGATCGCGATTTCTGTTTCGGTTATGATACCTGCAAGGGATGGTTGGACGTAGGTTTCGCCTGGGGCTTGGTAGTCGGGACGCAGCCAGCGAATTAGTCCGTTGCGTTCTTCTTCGGCGCGTTGGGCGTTGAGGGTGACGAGGTTTTCGAGGATTTGGTCGTCGGTGAGGGTTGCTTCCCAATCATAGGCGGCAAAGACGGCGCGATCGAGTTCGTCGTGGATTTGTTTGAGGGTGGAGACTAGGGCTTTTTGATAGCGCTTCGCTTAACGGGTGGGGAATTGCCACTCTTTAAGTAAACGCGCAGCACAATTTAATTTGGTACTGATTGTTGTTCAACGTATTTTTTAGCTGTTCAATCGTAACGCCACCACAACTAGCTACAAAATACGAGCCAGTCCAGAACACAGGCTTATAGTAGAAATTGCTGAGATATTCCGAAAATTCTTTGCGGATTAACCGAAAACGATTTAGGATAATGACATGATGATAACGTACCAGTACCGAATTAAGCCTAACTCCGAACAAATTGCCATCATGGACAATTGGTTGGAGTTGTTGCGTCGGCACTGGAATTATGCTTTAGGACAAAGGTTGGACTGGCTACATCGTACTCGTTGCCGGATTGACCGATGCTCAATTATCTCAGAGCCCATTGGCAAAATACCTGAAACCGCCAATTATTACACTCAGCAATCAGCACTCAAGGAAACCAAAAAAATATTTCCTGAGTACAAAGATATTTATTCTGAAGTTCAGCAAATCAATATTCAAAGATTAGAAAAAGCTTGGTGGCGTTGGTTAACACCGGATAAAACCCTTAAACGTGCTGGTAGACCACGCTTTAAAAAGAAAGGTGAATTACGTTCGTTTTGTTTTTCTAGAGTCAATCACCCAAAAGCAGCTTGTTTTTTAACAGGAACTACATTACGAATTCCCAGAATTGGAGAAATACCAGTAATTGTACATCGTCCTATTCTTAACGGATTTACACTCAAAACGGCAACCATTGTTAAAAAAGCCGATGGTTGGTATGTTTGCTTAAGCATAGAAGATGGCAGTGTACCGACACTAATGCCAATAGATACCATAAAAACAGCAGTTGGCATTGATGTCGGTTTAGAAAAATTTTTAGCGACATCAGACGGTAAAATTGTCCGGATTCAACAAACAAGAAGAAAAGCTCAAAATCATTTAGGTAGACAACAAAGGAAGTTAGCAAATCAACAAAAAGGCTCCGCCAACTATCAAAAGCAAGCTAATAAGGTCGCCAAAATTCATCAACGAATTCAGAGACAGCGAAAAGATTTTCATTATAAAACAGCACACTTCCTGGTAAGACAATATGACTTAATTGCAGTTGAAGACCTGAATATAAAAGGACTTGCTCGTACTCACTGGGGGAAATCAATTTTAGATGCAGCTTGGGGAAGTTTCATGACGATACTGGAAGCAGTGGCGGTAATACGCGGCGTTCGTGTTGTTAAAGTTAACCCGAATAATACATCTCAAGATTGCTCAGGGTGTGGAGTTAAAGTTAAAAAAGATTTATCAATTAGGTGGCATTCTTGCCCTCATTGCCATACTGAATTAGACCGTGATATTAATGCGGCAATAAATATTTTGCATAGAGCAATTGAGGATTTTAAAGCGGTGGGACTCATCGTTTCTGCTTGTGGAGGCTTAGAGATTACTCAGCCATTGAAACAAGAAGCAAAGGAAATGTTAGCTGGGTTTCAGTTAGAATAATTCTTTTGAAGCCCCCGTTAACCGAAGCGGTATAACGGGGGAGAACGTCACCAAAGTCCCAAAAATCGCAGGTTCCACATTACACCAATCCCGCTTCGCCGCCTGTAACAACACTTCCAACTGCGTCTTTGTCAGCGCAAACGCCTGGGATTCCGCAAACAATCCGCCATTAAACCGCAACAGTTGGCCATGAAAGCCAAAACTCGTCCCCTGATTCATCGCCTCCCACAGCGCCTCTACCTCCGGCTTAAACGTCTTCGGATTGAGAATCCATCGCGTTTCCAGCGCCTGGGTAAACAGATGTTCCTTCAGCAAACCCACATCCTCAGCAAACATGGTGAAAATACAGCGCATCAAAAACTGGGGGACTTGCTGCGGATCGACATTTGCCTCCATCCGCTTCGCCAACTCTGCCAAATCCGCCGCCACTTCCCGCGTTACCCGCGCCGCAATCTTCTCTGGGTTGCGCTGCTGCGGATTGCTAAATATATCGACAAACAGATCGAAAACATCCGGCTTTCGCAACTCTGTCAGCGCAATTTCTCGCCGCGCCCCGTAGCCGCCGTAATCGCCGCTAAACCCCATCCACAATTCAAAATGATCGCCAATATCACAAGTTAACAAAAACGGC
This sequence comes from Microcoleus sp. PH2017_24_DOB_U_A, assembly GCF_020738205.1. NCBI lineage: Bacteria > Bacillati > Cyanobacteriota > Cyanophyceae > Oscillatoriales > Microcoleaceae > Microcoleus > Microcoleus sp. PH2017_24_DOB_U_A. The sequence goes on along the minus strand of NZ_JAEQCT010000033.1, from coordinate 24,042 downwards.
GGTTTGCTGGTGAAAGTTCGAGTATAAGCAACTGCTTGCACAAACGCTTTTTCCATCTCTCGCAAATAGGTATTCGTTCCCCGTTTTGCCGTTCCTTTTTTACCAGTCGTGCCGCCCTGTTTTGCCTCGATTAAAAAGTGTTCGGCTTTGTAAAAATCCACAAACCCCGAAGTTACTTTGCCACTGGGATGAAAGATTTTGAGATCTTTATCAAAGCAGTAAGGATCGTTGGGAATTCTGCCTTTATCGATCGGGCGATCGACTCCCAGCGCATCGCACATTTCCGCAAAAAACAACTGGTAGTTGGCGCGTTCATTGCCGCTAGAACCTGCCCACCGATTGATGAATGTTTCGACTCTGGTGCGATCGACCTCATTCATGCTTCAATCCTGCTGCTTGCTTTTTCCTTATTTTATAATTAGATCGGTTCGGATTGGCGATTTATCTGGCGATTTTGCTTTATAGCAACCGCCTTGGCGGTTAGGACGCTTTACTATTGATATTTGCTATAATATGTTTGACGATATTCCTAGATACAGGCGGACTCAAAAACCCGGCTTCTGCCTTAAAGTCGATCGTTCACAACGAAGATTTTGCCTAGGAACCGGGTTTTTATGGCTTTAGTGCGTGAAAAATACCTCAATAAATCTATGAAAATTAGAGCGATCGTACATCCCGCAGAAGAAGGTGGCTATTGGGCAGAAGTTCCAGCGCTTCCCGGCTGCATTACTGAAGGAGACACGATAGAAGAAGTAATAATTAATTTAAAAGATGCGATCGAAGGTTGGCTGGAAGTTGCTAATAGTCGTGAAGCAATTGCCTCCACAGATCGAGTTGTGGAAATTGCTGTATGAAATCTATTTCGGGCAAGCGACTTTGCAAAATAGTAGAGCAGAAAGGTTGGGTTCTGAAAAGAGTTACTGGCAGTCATCATATCTATGAAAACCCGGAACTAGAACAAATTTTGTCAATTCCTGTTCACCGAAATCAAGATTTGAAACTTGGAACCTTGAGAGCTTTAATGAAAATAGCTCAGCTATCTGAGGAAGATTTACAAAGTTTTTCTTAAGTATAGCAGGTTTCATAAAAATCAGGAATTACGTAATTTCTAAAGCAAAAAGGTTGGGTTTCCTTTCGTTAACCCAACCTATTAATTAAATGAGACTTAAGACTTTAGCCTTGATTTACACCGAAGTTTTCAAACTGTCGCGCGACTCGGAAACCCGATCGACAATAGCAGCATTTACCGCAGATTCCTTAATCGGTTTCCGGGCTTCAATCAAAGCCAGAGCTTTCGTGACGCCTTCGGGTAAAATCACCACCAAACTGCCTGCTGGTGCTCGATCTAAAGCCTTGTTAACAGCAATTGTCTCGTCGAGAATCAACTCGTATTCAACTTTAGACTTGTCTGGGGTGCGTGCGGCGATCGCCTCTGCAATCCCTTGGCAAATTAACTTGGCCACCACACCGGGTTCTCGCCCGCGCCTGTCAACATCTTCTTTGACAATAATCCGATCGAACATATCGGCAGAAAGTTTGCCCAAAGTGACAAAATCTTCATCTCGTCTATCCCCCGGCGCACCAACTACCCCGATCCGCATTCCTTCCCAATTCTGCACAAAACTACCCAAAGCTTTGTAGCTGTGCGGGTTGTGGGCGTAGTCGAGCAAGGCGTGATAGCTGCCCAAATTAAACAGGTTCATCCGTCCCGGAGTTTGACCGACGGAGGCCTGAAAGCTGGACAAAGCCGATCGAATATCCTCTATTTTCACTCCCTGAGCAAAAGCCGCCAAACAAGCCGCTAAAGCATTCGCAATCATAAACGGCGCCCGCCCGCCCATCGTCAGCGGCACATTCACAGCCTGCTCAATTCTCAGCGTCCAATCGCCTTTGAGGATGGACAAGTAGCCGTTTTCGTAAATTGCTGCCAGCCCGCCCGCAGCGGTGTGTTTGGCAACCAATTCGTTGTCCGGGTTCATTGAAAAATATGCAATTTGAGCCTTGACACGCTGCGCCATTTGTGATACAAGCGGGTCGTCTGCATTCAAAACTGCATAGCCTTTGGGCATTACTGACTCGACGAGGACGCTCTTGAGTTTGGCTAGTTGTTCCACGGTGTCGATGTCGCCGATTCCCAAGTGATCCGCCGCGACGTTCAAGACGACGCCGACATCGCACTGATCGAAGCCCAAGCCCGATCGCAAAATTCCGCCTCTAGCCGTTTCCAGCACCGCCACTTCCACGGTGGGATCGGACAAAATCAAATGAGCGCTCTGCGGCCCAGTATTATCTCCGCTTTCGACTAAATAATCGCCGATGTAAGTCCCGTCGGTAGTCGTGTAGCCAGTAATTTGACCCGTTTGCTTGACAATGTGGGCCAGCAGGCGAGTGGTTGTAGTTTTACCGTTGGTTCCCGTCACCGCTAAAATCGGCACTCGGGTGGGTTGAGGCGAGGGGAACAGCATATCGAATACTGCGCCGGCGACGTTGCGGGGCAAACCCTGGCTCGGGGCGACGTGCATTCTGAAACCCGGTGCTGCGTTGACTTCGACGATGACTCCGTTCGTATCGCGCAGCGGTACGGAAATATCGTCTGTTACCACGTCAATGCCGGCAATGTCCAAACCGATGATTTTGGCGACTCGGGAAAATAGCCAGACGTTTTCTGGGTGGATTTCGTCGGTGCGATCGACTGCAATGCCACCGGTACTGAGGTTTGCTGTCGCGCGCAAGAATACTCTTTCGCCGGCCGGCAATACCGAGTCCATCGCGTAGCCTTGTTTTTGCAGCAAATCGAGGGTCAATTTGTCGATCGTAATTCGGGTGAGCACGTTGTCGTGTCCGTCTCCCCGCTGCGGATCGCGGTTTACTTCTTCAACGAGCTGTTCTACTGTAGACTTGCCATCTCCCACAACGTTAGCGGGGACTCGTTCGGCGACTGCTACGACTTGTCCGTTGACTACTAATACTCTGTGGTCGCGGCCGGTGTAGTAGCGCTCGACAATCACACTCTTGGTTTTTGATGCGTTGCTGGCTAAATCGTAGGCTTCTTCTGCTACTTCCCAGGAGTTGATGTCGATCGTAATTCCGCGGCCGTGGTTGCCGTCTAGCGGTTTGAGGACGATCGGATAACCGCCCACATCTTCGATCGCTCCTTCCAGTTCGTCCAAATAATTAATCACCGTCCCTCTTGGAACCGGTACGCCAGCAGCCCCGAGGATATTTTTGGTACCTTCCTTATCACAGGCTAGTTCTACCCCCAAAACTCCCGTGCGGTTGCTGAGAGTTGCCTGAATCCGCTTTTGGTGCACCCCGTAACCGAGCTGAATCATAAACCGGGCGCTCAAAGGTATCCAGGGAATGCCCCGCGCTTCTGCTTCCTTGATCAGTGTTTCGGTACTCGGGCCCAGGGCCGCCGACAAAGCAAACTCTCTGAGATCTCTCAAATCTTGGGCTAATTCCGCTGCTGGATAGCTTCCAGTATCGGCAATGCTCTGGCACATCCGCACGCCCGCCCGGGTGGCATAGCGACCTGCTTGTTCGTTTTGATACTCGATTACTACCTGGTAAATGCCTGGTGTGGCAGTTTCGCGGGTGCGACCGAACCCGACCGGCATTCCTGCCATTTCCTGAAGTTCTAGGGCTACGTGTTCGATGACGTGTCCCATCATTGTGCCTTCTCTGACCCGTTGCAGGAAGCCTCCCTGATGGCCGGGGGAACAGTGATGGTCGTCCAAACTCGGGAGTGTGGCGGTCAACCCTTCGTAGAAGCCAGGAATTTCAGATGTGGTTTTATCTGCCAACTCCTCTAAATCCAGACGCATGAGGACGAGTTTGTGGCGTCTGATGCTCCAGTAGTTGGGGCCGCGTAACGTCTGGATTTTAAGTATTTTCATGACTGTCAGAGGGGTATGGGTCGCTAAATCTTATAGGTAATTGCAGCATTTATTCAATTTGGAGCTAGATTGCTCGATCGACTGTTCGCTGTGAACAGTTTTGCATTGAATTTCCAGTTATAGGCCGCCAGCGAAAGAAAATTAATGCCCCAGCGATCGGCTAGAAACAAGTGCAGGTAAAGGGCAGGAACCAACTAGAAGCCAGAAGGTAGAATAAGAGTGTGATTCTACCTTCTGGTGTCAGCGCGTGGCTGCTTTGGAATACATCCTTCTGTTGTATCTTTGATTGGGCCCAAATGCCGCATACTTTCTGCCCGATCGATGACTCTGATATCCTGCGTTAGTTTGCTGTGCGGCATTCCAAAGGCCAGCCAGACTCGGAACAGGCTGCCGATGGCATTGGTTTGCCTAGGGGCATATTGTAGCAATCTCCGTGACACAAGACGTGCAAGCGCATATTGAACAGACTTAAGGGTTCTGTCGCTGCTACCATTGCCTCGTTGGTATAAAAACTTTCCCTAGAATCAACAATAGTCACCGTGCCTTTACCTAGAACCTTCATAGTATCGTCTCCCTCAAACAAAGCGCAGGTATCTTCGTCAATACCAATAGCGAGGCGATCGGGATGACAAGCCACAGCCGACAACAAGCGAGCCATGCGGTTACGATTGTGAAAATGCTGGTCTACGATGATATTGGGAATAATGTTAAGTCCGTTTGCCATGTCTACCAAAGAGCGGTTGGGTGACGCGCCGCTTCCGCCACCTGCAATCATGTGATATCCCATTACCGCAGCACCCGCACTGGTGCCGGCGAGGGTAATCTTACCCGAGAGAGTATATTCACGAATTTTTTCCATCAGCGGAGTGTCGGCCAGCAGCCCGCAGAGCCGCAGTTGGTCGCCACCTGTGATGAATACGCCCGTACAGTCTTCCAAGTAATCTTTCCAGACGGGGTTTTCGCCTTGTTCGCGTTCGCGGATGTCAATGACTTTGACGGCACTCACGCCCATTTCGTCAAATATGGTGCGATAGCGGTTGCTAATTCCTTCGGGATCTCGGGAAGCGCAGGGAACGATCGCCAGCCGAGCGTTTGTACCCCCAGCACGGCAAAAAAAGGTATTCAGAATCTCTCGCCCGTGAACCTTGTCTTCGGCTCCTCCGATGACCATAATCGAGGTTTTCGTGCGCTGGGAAAGATTGTGTTCTAGGGCTTGAGATGTCAACTGCTGCATGGTGTGTCTTCCTCTGTGAGATGTGAAATTAAATTTTGCCGTGCCTGTGAGTACAATGGGGCTTTTTAAGAGTAAATATTTTTTGGTGCGAGTAAGGTGCGATCGCGCGATCGCGCAGTTGTTTAAGGGCGATTTTACACAAGTCACCGTCCTGAGAACAGATGATTGTTGTACAAAATCGGCTCGCGGACAAAGGAAGAGAATTTAAGTGGCAAAAATTCTCAGAAATTATAAGAAATTATAAAGAATAAAGCAATTACTGAAAACCGATCGGCCTCTCCGGGTCAAACTAGAGGTGATGTATCAATAAATTCCAATAATTGTGCGATTTGACGTAGTTACCCTGTTTCCAGAATTTTTCCTGGCTCCCCTAGCATCGGGACTCATGGGCAAAGCCTTAGCTAAAAATATTGCTGAGGTAAATTTTGTCAATCCCCGCCATTTTACCACAGACAAGCACCAGCGAGTCGATGACGAACCTTACGGGGGCGGAGTGGGGATGCTGATGAAGCCGGAACCAATTTTTGCTGCGGTGGAATCGCTACCGGTTTTGCCGAGACGGGAGGTGATTTTGCTGACTCCCCAGGGCGAACCGATGCAGCAGCCGATGTTTCGGGAGTTCGCCACCGGGTGCGATCAGTTGGTGTTGATTTGCGGCCATTATGAGGGTGTGGACGATCGAGTGCTGCACTTGGTAACTCGCGAGGTGTCTCTAGGCGATTTTGTGCTCACAGGCGGGGAAATTCCAGCTTTGGCTTTGATTAATGGGGTTTTGCGATTGTTGCGCGGAACTGTGGCCAAGGAAGATTCGCTGAAATTTGAGAGTTTTGAAGACGGACTTTTGGACTATCCGCAGTACACTCGACCGGCCGATTTTCGGGGATTGAAGGTACCCGACGTGTTGCTGTCTGGTAATCACGCAGAAATTGCTCGCTGGCGCAAGGAACAGCAAATTGAAAGAACTCGATCGCGCCGCCCGGATTTGCTAGCGGATTAATTAACTGTAGGCTGTGGGCTGTGGGCTGTTGACGTTCTTGATTTAACACTGGATTTTTTCCCAGAGAATTTATGCTAAAAAATCAACTTTTGTGCTGTTGGGCGATCGGCTTTTTGCTCGCGGGTGAAGTTACTGTAAATTTAACTCCCAGCAGCGGTGGCAAATGGTTAAATATTAACCAGGAAGCTTTGGCAAGAAGCAGCGGCGGCAGCAGTGGAGGAAGTAGTGGCGGGCGATCGAGTTCTTCTAGTTCTTCTTCTAGTTCTTCTTCCAGTTCCAGCCGTTCTAGCAATACCTCACCTAATTCTTCTAGTTCTTCTAGTTCCAGTAACAGCAGATCGAATAGTGCTGCTAGTTCCAATCCCAGCCGCCCCAGCAACAGCAGCAACACTGGCGGAAGAGTTCGCAGCGGCTCTTTTGACAAGCCCGCCGCACCTGCACCTGTCGCCGCACCTAACCCTCCGATTCCGCCACAATCTAGCAATAACAGAACTGTAATTATCCAGCAGCGCACCTATAATTCAGGGCCGAGTTATGTAGTTCCTTATAATTCCGGTAACAGTCAGCAAAACACAGGTTCAAATCAACAACCAGCCGTCAATCCAGCACCAGTTACCACTAATAATAATTCGGGCGACAGCGATCCCAATTCGCCAACTTCAGACAATCCAGATAACAGTCAGCCAAATATAGGTTCAGAGCAACAACCAGCAGTCAATGCACCAGCACCAATTACCACTGACAATAACTCGAATAACCCTCCGAGTTCGGAATCTGATGATGATTGGAAAATTGTAGTGTTTTGGCTGTTTGTTGCTGGAGGTTGCGTTGCGTTAATTGCTTACTGTATTTACTATTATCGACAACACCCTGCCAAAGAATCTAAAAAACAAATTTTTGCGGTCACTAAGTTGCAAATTGCCATGTTGGCAGAAGCTCGCGAAGTTCCCAGTCAGCTAACTGAACTAACGTTAAGTTCTGACATAAAAAATGCTAATCAACGTGCGGAATTTTTGCAAGAAGCTGTTTTGATTGTTTTGCGAAATCGAGAAAAGTGGACTCACGTTTGTGCGAATTCCCAGATAGTCGAAAGTCGAGAACAAGCAACGCAAATATTCAATCAAATTTCGATGCAAGAACGCAGCAAATTAAGTGTGGAAACTTTGAGTATGGTGAATGGCGATATCCGTCGCAGACAGTCTGTTAGTGCTGGCGATGAAGAGCCTGGAGAGTATATTACAGTCACGTTTTTGATAGGGACAGAGAATAGCAGACCGCTGTTTGGAGACATTCGCGATGTTGCGAAGTTGAAAGCAGTGTTAGAAAAATCGGCGGCGACTCCTGCTGAGAATCTGCTGGTTTTAGAGGTGATTTGGAGTCCGCAGCAGGAAACGGATAGTTTGACAGGCGATGATTTGTTGGGTGCTTATCCAGATTTGATTCGGGTTGCTTAGACTAGCATTGCATCAATCTTTGATTGATAGATATACCGCAGCTTAAAGTGGTCGTAGGGTGTGTCGCCACGAACAATTCCTAGTTACATATCGACAATTTAAGAGCGACGCACCTGACCACAATAGTTTGACAAACAAACACAACTTTATTTATTGTATAGCAATCTTTTGTCAAAATGATATAAGGTGCAAGCTACGCACCATACAAAACCTAAGTCCTGCCTGATTAATTTATGCTAAACTTATGCCGAATCTTTACATAATTGGTGGCGCTAACGGTTCCGGCAAAACCACTGCATCAATGAGTTTATTGCCCAATTTTCTCGACTGTTTTGAATATGTCAATGCAGACGCGATTGCGGCTGCACTTTCGCCATTCAATCCCGAGTCGGTAGCGATTACCGCCGGACGAATCATGCTAGAAAGACTGCAAACACTATCTAATTCTGGAACTGATTTTGCTTTTGAGACTACTCTAGCAGCCCGTAGCTTTGCAACTTTTCTCAGAAGTTGTAAAACAAAAGATTATACAATTAACCTAATTTACTTTTGGCTGCGATCGCCCGAACTGGCCGTAGCAAGAGTAGCCCGACGGGTAGCTAGCGGCGGTCATTCTATCCCAGAAGATGTTATCCGCCGCCGCTATGACAGAGGACTGCGAAATTTGATAGCTCTGTATTTGCCACTGTGCGACAATTGGATTATCTATGACAACTCTCACGAAACGGCTCAGTTAGTAGCAGAAGGGAGTATCGAGGAAGAACAGATAATCTATAATATTGAAAGCTGGAATCAAATAACTCAAAAATAAAATGAAACAATCAAAACCAAGACAACTTTTATCTACAAAGATTAATGTTGGAGTGAAAGCGGCAGTTGCAGCAGCTATTGAAAGACACCGCAAATTAGGTGAATCTATTGCTGTGTGGGAAGATGGGAAAGTAGTAATTTTAACAGCCGATCGCATTCCTCCAATATCGCCCGAAACATAAAACAAGTCAGTCGCCCAAAAAACCTACTCATATCCACACAGACTATGACATAATACTCTACTGTCTGCTTTTTAGCCACCTAAAATTCACCAAAAAGAATTGGTTTAAAGCCCAAACCCCGATCTGGAAAAATTAAAATCAGATTATTCATTACTCCAATCCTCGGACTTCTAGGTAAAGGTGGCCCCTCCGAAGTCAACTGTCAACTGTCAACTGTCAACTGTCAACTGAATGACATGAACATCCGCATCGGTAACGGCTACGACATTCATTGCTTAGTTCCAGAACGCCCCTTGATCCTCGGTGGCGTCCACATTGCCCACGAATTAGGCTTATTAGGACACAGCGACGCAGACGTACTCACCCACGCTATCATGGACGCGATGCTGGGAGCTCTCAGTTTGGGAGATATCGGCCTGTATTTCCCGCCAACTGACCCAAAATGGAAAGGTGCAGACAGTCTCGTGTTGCTGGCACAAGTCAATCAGTTAATATTAGATAAAGGCTGGGAAATTGGCAATATTGACTCGGTGGTTGTCGCCGAACGTCCGAAGCTGAAACCGCATATTAAGCAAATGTGCGATCGCCTTTCTGCTGTCCTACAATTAAAACCAGACCAAGTTGCCATCAAAGCTACTACCAACGAAAAGTTAGGGCCCGTGGGGAGAGAGGAAGGAATTGCAGCCTATGCTGTAGTTTTGCTGGGCAAAAAATAGAACTCTACAATCTAAAATTGATCGTGGAGTCAATTCTTTAATCCAAAATCGCTAGGAAGCCTGAAATCATGGACACTGACACCTGGGAATTACAATTTCCTGTAGACGCGGATGTCATCGCGTTGGATAAGGACGATCGCATAGTCGTGCTGATCGAGGTTGAAATTATTCAAGCTCAAGAAGCAGACGCAAAACAGAAAATTGTCAATCGCGCGATCGATTGGCTGAAAGCTGTGTTAGCTAAGCTGTCTGAAAGAAACGCGATTGTTCCCTATGCTATGTTTGTTGACGCGGAACAAATTCTGATTTTTAAATGGGATGGTGTGAATTTATCGGAGCCTGTTTGCACTCTCAATACTGGTGAAATATGTCGCTATTATATGCCGAGTTTTGGCAGTAAATGGATCTTTGAACGTACCATTGAGGGGCTGATTGAATCGTGGCTGCATGACTTAGATTATAACTGGAAATCAGAAAGTCCGCCAGCATCAGAACAAATAGCAGCCATCGGTTTGCTGCCATTACTCGCAGGTGGAACAACAAAATCAGGAGTGGAATTAGGTGGCAATTATATATATCGAGACCAACTTTCTGATGAGTATTGCTACAGGACGTGAGGCTGAAGCAATTATGTTGCTCAGAGATTTGTCCTCATCAGTTCAGTTAGTCATACCCACCGTTTGTTATATGGAGGCGTGGTCAGCTTTCGAGGACGAGCTGAAGCGACAAAACTCTTTTAAGGAACAGCTAAGCCGTCAAATTAGCGAAACAAAGCGAGATGTGACATCTGAACACGCCACATCTCTATCTTTTTACCTAGAAGAGTCATTAGTTTACTATCTCGAACGAATAGATGAAATTGAATTGCGGTTGCGAGAAGCAATTTCTCTGATGTCAGAAAATGCCGAAATGATTGTATTAAATTCAGAGATTATTCAAGCAAGTTTAAACAGACCTATTATCAAAAAAGACCCAACAGACAATTTGATTTTACACTGTATTCTCAGTCATGCGCGATCGCATTCCACAGAAACCAAAGTATTTCTCAGCGGTAACGTCAAAGAATTTGGTCTGTCGAAAGTTCAAGATGTTTTGCGAGAGGCGGGGATTACAAAGTATTTCTCTGTCACTAAAAACTTTCTAGGTTGGCTACAATCTCAATCATAATTGCACGCAGGTGATACAGTTGACAGTTGACAGTTGACAGTTGACAGGGCTGTTTATATGAGGGATTTGGGCGCTGTCGCTATAAGCCCGGATGCGAAACCATATTTTTTGGTAAATAATTATGAAAATTTCCGCTATTTTACATTCAAAGCGCCGATGGCTAGCTGTTTGTCTCGCTGCAATTGCTATCCTAACTCTCTCTGCGTGCACTCCAGTGCGATCGCAATTAGCAAACAGACTCGTCGTTCCCACCCCCAGCGGCCCGGCCACCTTCAACTACCCGCTAAATCAGTCTGCATACAGCGTGTTTGGCTATATGTACGAGGGATTGCTCAACGAAAACGGGGTGACATCGAAACTAGAACCCGGTTTAGCTGAATCCTGGGAAGTTTCTAAAGATGGCAAAAAGATTGTCTTCACCCTGCGAGAAGGATTGAAATGGTCGGACGGCGAACCGATGACAACTGATGATATTATATTCAGCTATGAAAAGATTTATTTCAATGAAAAAATTCCTAGCGGCTTGAAAGATAATCTGAGAGTTGGCATCAGCCGTCAATTACCAAAACTCAAAAAAATTGACAGCCGCCGCATTGAATTTTCAGTGCCAGAACCTTTTGCTCCTTTTATTAGATTTGCTGGGGGAATACCGATTTTACCAGCTCATATCTTGCAGGAAGCTGCCACCCAGACAGAGGCAGACGGCAAGCCTAAATTCCTGTCTGCTTGGGGTACGGATACTGACCCCAAAAAAATTGTCGGTAACGGCCAATACCGAATGCTGAGCTATACTCCCAACCAGCGCGTTGTTTTGGAACGAAATCCCTATTTTTGGCGCAAAGATACAGAGAATAACAGTCAACCTTACATCCAGCAAATTGTTTGGCAAATTATCGAAAATACTGACAATCAACTGCTGAATTTTCGATCGGGCGATTTGGATACTCTGGACGTGCAGCCGGAGGTGTTTCCGCTGCTGAAACGAGAGGAAAAACGCGGCAAATATACGATATTCAACGGCGGCCCGGACACTGGCAGCGTGTTTATGTGTTTCAATCTGAATAAGGGGCGTAACGCTCAAAATCAGCCGTTTGTAGACCCGATTAAGTCTAAGTGGTTTTTGAGTAAGGAGTTTCGACAGGCGATCGCCTATGGCATGAACCGCGACGCCATGACTAACAATATCTATCGCGGGCTGGGCGCACCACTACATTCGCCGATACCCGCGCAAAGTCCGTTCTACTTGTCTCCAGAACAGGGATTAAAAACTTACAGTTACAATCTGGAAAAAGCGAAAGAGTTACTGTTAAGTGCAGGATTCAAGTATAATAGTAACGGCGAATTGTTGGATGCTGAGGGCAACAAAGTGCGGTTTACTTTGTTGATGGCCGCAGGCAAAAAAGTGCGGGAGCAAATGGGAACGCAAATTAAGCAAGATTTGGGTAAACTGGGGATGGAAGTTGATACGCAGTTCCTGAGTTTTAACACTTATGTGGAAAAGCTGCGCCTGACTAAAAATTGGGATACTTACCTCGGCGGTTTTACCGGAGGTACTGAACCGCACAGCGGTTACAATATTTGGTCAGTCAAGGGGACTTTGCACAGTTTCAACCAGGGCCCGCAAGCTGGAGAACCGCCGATTAAAGGTCGGGAAGTTTACGACTGGGAGCAGAAAATTGATGACTTGTATGTGAAGGCTTCTCAGGAGCTTGACGAGGCGAAGCGCAAGGAACTGTATGGGGAGACGCAGCGGATTATCGCGGAACAAGTGCCTTTTATTTATATGGTGAATCCGCTGACTTTTGAGGCGGTGCGCGATCGCGTTTCGGGAATTCGCTATAGTGCTCTCGGCGGTGCTTTCTGGAATTTGTATGAACTGAAAATTGCAGAATAGTCATTATTGGTTCGTAGTGAGGACTTTAGTCCTCAGAAAGAAGGACTAAAGTCCTTACTACGAACCCATCTTAAGTAGTGAGGACTTTAGTCCTCAGAAAGAAGGACTGAAGTCCTTACTACGAACCCATCTTAAGTGTTGTTTGAGCCCAGAAGATATCATTAGTTCATGGAACCTGAAATTTTACAGAAGTTACTCGAATCTGTGGCGGCGGGCGATGTTAGCCCGATCGCAGCTTTGGACAAATTAAAGCATTTTGACTTTGAACAAGTCGGCGATTTTGCCAAAATTGACCACCACCGCACCTTAAGAACCGGTTTTCCCGAAGTCATCTGGGGCCCCGGAAAAACGCCAGACCAAATTGTTGAGATTATCGGGGCGATGCGCGGCCGAAATCCTGCGGTGATGGCGACGCGAATTGAACCAGAGGTTTTTGAGAAATTGCAGCAAAAAATACCCGACTTGTGCTACTACCAAACAGCTCGAATTTGTGCAATTTCTGATAAATCCTCCACTCCCCAGCATCCGGGTACAGTGACTATTATCAGTGCTGGAACAGCGGATTTGCCTGTGGCGGAAGAAGCGGCTGTGACTGCGGAACTCTGCGGTTTTGGGGTTCGGCGTTTGTGGGATGTGGGAGTTGCCGGCATTCACCGCTTGCTAAGTAATCGCCACGTAATTGATGATGCTGATGTGTTGATTGCGGTTGCGGGTATGGAAGGTGCCTTGGCGAGTGTGGTTGCAGGTTTGGCGGATTGTCCGGTGATTGCTGTGCCGACGAGTGTAGGCTACGGCGCGAGTTTTGGCGGGATTGCTCCTCTTTTAACTATGCTCAATTCTTGTGCGGCTGGTGTGGGTGTGGTTAATATTGATAATGGGTTTGGGGCGGCGATTTTGGCTTGTCAAATTCTCAGAACTTCTGCCAAAGTGGGGAGAATAGGAGAAGGCGAATAGAAGAAAGACCGGGCGGTTAAAATTGCGTTATTTTCTTCAGTCCGCGGAGGCGGACTTAGTTTGTGTAGACGCGGTTTCAACCGCCGTCTTATTTTTCGTCCCAACAGATGAGAACTAAAGAATACAGGCGGTATGATTCAAAGGGATTTGATATTACTTACCAGCCAGCCAAATCGGATAACCCGAAGAATCCTCAGCTTTCAACTTTTGCGCCTGATAACTTTTGCTCGTCCAATTAGCTACTGTTTCCAGACTTTCGGTCAAAAAACCTTCGCTACCAAACGCTTCAAATCCCAAAGTCCACGACGCAGTGCCGTTAACATTTAACTGAGTAATTTCTACAATACAGCCTTGGGGAATTGGGGCTTCGACAGGCACAGACATCAGCACGCCCGGGGCAGAAACTTGGTAAAGACGCTGGGCTCGCTTTTTTTTCACCTTTACCCACTTTCCAGTCGCCATCATATCCGCCGGTAGTGGCGCCATCGTGTCGGCACATATCCACTTCAGCCATTTCTCGACTTTGCCTTCCCAGCGGTTGCCGAACTGCATCACCCCCAATTCTTCCTGCCGCCACTTTACTTGTAAATTTTTCCCGCGCAGTTTTACTCCCAAGTAGTCGCAACTAGGTATCAGCAAATATAAATCTTCTCGCTCTTCAGGCGGGGATAGATACCCGCCCAGACTCTCGCTTCCAAACCATTGCCCGATCGGTTTTGGCAGCGCACCGCTATAAAACCACCGCATTTCCAGACTGGCCCGCATAAATTTTTCCTCCATTCTTCCACTATTTTCGTCAAACCCAGACTGGGATTTGCCACACCATCGATTTTTGCGCCTCTCAACTCTATCCTCCCCCCTCCGGGGCCGTGAGTCTACTGTCTACAGTCATGCCATTGGAGATTTAAGATTTGAGATTTTAGGTTGGGAATTACTTATTCTATAGGGGTTTCGAGCTTGTCAGCCCGTTGGATTTTTGGGGGAAACTGGTATCTGAGTCGCGACTTTGAAAAAAAAACTCATAATCCTTTACATCTCTTCATAAGTCTGTTACATTAGTTTACATTACACCAAAAACAACTTAGGACACTGACATGGCTGACAGAGGCTTACTACTTGACAACGACGGTAAAATGAACAATTTTGCGATCGAGCCCAAAGTATACATTGACGATGAAGCCCGCACAGGCTTTACACCCTACGCAGAACGCTTGAACGGCCGACTTGCCATGATTGGTTTTGTTTCTCTCTTGGCTTTAGAAGTTTCTACCAAGCACGGACTGATTAGCTGGCTAACTAACCTGTAATAACTTTGTTTAAAATTAAACTGTACGGCTATGGCTTGCCAACAATACACAATTGGCGATCCATAGCTTAACTATTTTTGCAAGGTTTGATGAGACAATTTAAATTAAATATTTTAGTGTTACGGTACTTGTAAAAATAATGCTCAAACGAATTGCAGCAATACTTCTGGTGGTTTTCTCTCTCAGCTTGACCGGTTGTGTCTCTGTAGCTACCGGACTCAAAAGCTACGTTGATACTGGCGACGGCTATCAATTTCTTTATCCTAACGGCTGGTTGCCGATCGCAGTTTCTAACGGGCCCGATGTGGTGTTCCGCGATTTGATCCAGCAAACTGAGAATGTCAGCGTGGTCATCAGTCCAGTGGCTGGGAACAAAACTCTCGCAGATTTGGGCACGCCGACGGATGTGGGATACAAGCTTAGTAAAAGTGCGTTAGCGAAGCCCTCGAAGAGGATCGCCCCGGCTGATTCCGGCCGCGAAGCTGAATTAGTCAATGCAGAAAGTCGGGAATCGCGATCGAAAAACTATTACATTTTAGAATACGCCGTCAAACTCCCAAACCAACAACGGCACAACTTAGCTAGCGTAGCAGTCAGCCGTGGCAAACTATTTACCCTGAACGTTTCCACTACCGAAGAACGCTGGCCGAAAGTCAAAGAAGCTTTTGAGAAAGTTGTTAAATCTTTCTCTGTTTATTAGGGTTAAAAAGTAATTTGACAGTGGGCATTGGGCATTGGGCATTGGGCATTGGGCATTGGTCATTGGAGGTAGAGCCTGGAAGGTTATTGGTAACAAATAACTAATGACAAATAATAACTGTCAACTGTCAACTGTCAACTGTCAACTGTCAACTGTCAACTGACTTCTTAACTTATGAAAACTCCAACTTTTGTATTAGCCTCAGCTTCTCCCGCGCGCCGCAGCCTGCTAAGCAATGCAGGCATTCAAGCTGTGATTTGCCCCAGCGACTTTGATGAAGGGCAAATAAAAATGAGGGATGCTACTAAATTAGTGCAGGTTTTAGCAGAAGGAAAAGCTGACGCTGTAGCTAGTTTTTTGCTGGCTAATTCTCACCCGCAAATCCCCAATCCCAAATCGTGTGTAGTGTTAGGATGCGATTCAATTTTGGTCATTGATGGTGAAATTCACGGCAAACCCAAGGATGCCGACGAAGCAATCTCGCGCTGGCAAAAAATGCGCGGTAAAGTTGGCGAACTTTATACGGGTCATGCTTTAATTGATACGAGATTTGATAGCTTTGATGTGGCAATGGATCGATCGCTCATTCGCTGTCAAGTTACAAAAGTTTATTTTGCGGAAGTTACCTCGCGTCAAATTGCTGCTTATGTCGCTACGGGAGAACCTCTCGCCTGTGCTGGCTGTTTTGCACTCGAAGGCAAAGGCGGCTTTTTTGTGGAAAAAATCGAAGGTTGTCATACCAATGTGATTGGTTTGAGTTTGCCTTTGCTGCGGCAAATGCTCCGCGACATGGGATATGATGTGGCAGATTTCTGGCAATCTTAAACGGAACTTACCCCCTGTCGCGGTAGTTAGGCAGTCTAAATCGTTTGCTGTATATACGATAGAAGCATTTATTTGTCAAAAATAAGTAGTCATGTATGGTTGGCGATGGGAGCATCTCATTTTTGTAAAAAGCGTTTTTTCTTTGAGTGCGAGCTTAAGAGCTCGCGTATTGTACAATACGCGAGCTCTTAAGCTCGCACTATAATAATAAATGCAAAACTGAGATGCTCCCTTGGCGATCGCCCAAAAATTTAGTAAAATATCGCTTTTTTTATGTTCGCGTTGGCTATTTTTAGCATAATCTGATTCTTATAGCCTATTGAATTGAAGAAAAAAACGATGAAAAAGTTAATGCCCTTACTACTGAGTGCCGTATTACTCAGTAACGCTGTTGCTTGTCAGAAGTCAAACGAGCCGATCGGCAAAACTTCTGCTCCGGCTAACCAAAGCAACGCTAGTTCCGGTAAGCTAAAAAATCAGGCAGCGGCCATCCCTGCTGGAACCAGTTTTGATACCATTCTCCAACAAGATTTATCCACGGGTAAAAACCGCAACAACGAGCGTTTTACTCTGCGAGTCAAAGGAGGAGATAAAACTCTTAAAGATGCCGTGATTCAGGGACATCTGGAAGATGTCGTCAAAGCAGCTAAAGGCAAAAAAGCGAGTTTGCATCTAGTTTTTGATGACATTAAACTCGCAAATGGTGCAGCCGCTCCCCTTGATGTTACCTTAGTAAATACTCAGGTAGAAACCAAAACCAAAGGCAAGTTTGTTCAGAATGCTGGCATTATTTTAGCTGGAGCAGTGGCCGGTAAATTCGTTGGTGATAAAGCGAAATTCAAGCATGGTACTTTAGCTGGGGGTGCAGCAGCAACGGCTTATGTCTTGTCTAGTCCTGGTGGTGAAGTTGTCCTTAAAAAAGGAACCAATGTTAAGCTGAAACTTAAAAAGCCTCTCGATACGAGTCCATAAAAACCTGGTTTCTGACCACCCGTGCATAATCTAAGAAACCGGGTTTTTTTGAGTTTCTACGCTGTCACCAACAATTTTCGTAAAAACCCGGTTTCTGGGCACTCGCGACCATCTAATAAACCGGGTTTTTTTCACAAATCCTATCCAAAGGCGATCGCACTATCAGACACAGAGGTAAATTGAAGTTGACTCGGCGAAACATCTTTCACCAAGCCCAAGATATTGCCGGTGCTAGCTTCCCGAATCACCGTCGCCTTAGTATCCAGAAATCTAAAATCAGCAGTTTGAATCGTTCCCGGAGGAACAGGGCCACTGCTCGCGTAATCTCTCGCATCACCAATTGTTAAAAACTTTTCCGTTAAAACAATATCATTTCGCGTCAGTCCTCCCGCCAATCCGATTACATCACCTTGCGCTGGATTGTAGTCAAGAATAAAATCCGCAGGCACTTGCTCTACGTTAGCAGGAAAAGTCCCAGCAGGACGTGGTTGATCTGAACCAAATTCCCCCGAAGTTGCTCCCGACTCTCTTCTTAGGACAAACAAATCTGCGCCTTCTCCTCCCCAAAGTCTGTCAATTCCAGCATCACCGATTAGAGTATCGTTGCCACTTTCTCCTACTAAAGCATCACTGCCTTGGCCACCTCTAACAAAATCATTTCCCGTGCCTCCATAGGCGTAATCATTGCCTTGATTGCCGCTGAGAATATCGTTGCCACATTCTCCGTACAGTATGTCAAAATCTTGACCGCCGCGAATAGTATCATTGCCACAACCTCCGATTAAAGTATCTGCGCCCCCATTCCCATTCATCAGTTCCGCACCACCGGAACCTCGGACAAAATCGTCGCCTGCTAAGGCTCGCAAACCTCCGGGAGTGTTGCGGAGAATTCCGTTGGCTAATTGAACTGTATCGTTGTTGGGAGTAAGGTCGAAAAAGTTGGGATCGCTAGGATTTGGCAAAGGCCCTGTGAGTAATCTGATGTTTGGTGGATCGGGAATAATTCGATCGGAGTCGATAGCTGAGGCTTTAACTGTTCCGAGATTTGTTTCTAACATTTAAGTTTTCCCTGATTGATTGATATGAACTTTCTAGACAGTCTTATTTTAATAAATGTTCCAATTAACAAATGTGCGTGTATTTGCGGTTAAACAAATCAAATGACTGTCAAAATTTACCACTTATATTCAACAAGTACAGCTTATTGACACTTGGATGTAGCCCAAATCCGCAAATATTTTGAACTCTGCGCCAATAAT
This sequence comes from Microcoleus sp. PH2017_24_DOB_U_A, assembly GCF_020738205.1. NCBI lineage: Bacteria > Bacillati > Cyanobacteriota > Cyanophyceae > Oscillatoriales > Microcoleaceae > Microcoleus > Microcoleus sp. PH2017_24_DOB_U_A. The sequence goes on along the minus strand of NZ_JAEQCT010000033.1, from coordinate 5,675 downwards.
TCTCGGGATCGCGTACTCTATTACCCGTCAGCAGTCAGTGTGGGAGAACCGACAGACTGCCAAATGTCATCAAACCTTGAGCAAAGTCAGGAATCGTTAATATGCAAGACACTGCGATCGAATCTATCAAAGCCAGAGAAATCCTCGACTCCCGCGGCCGCCCTACCATCGAAGCTGAAGTGTATCTAGCCAATGGTGTTGTCGGACTCGCCCAAGTGCCCAGCGGCGCGTCTACAGGCTCTTTTGAAGCCCACGAACTCCGCGACGATGACAAAAAACGTTACGGTGGTAAGGGAGTTTTGAAAGCGGTTGCTAACGTCGAACACAAAATTGCTCCCGCTTTGGCTAATCTGGATGCGATCGACCAACCATTAATCGATCGCACTATGATTGACTTGGACGGTTCCCCCAACAAGTCTAACCTCGGCGCTAATGCCATTCTCGGAGTCTCCCTAGCCACAGCAAAGGCGGCCGCCGAGACTTTACAAATACCCCTTTACCGCTACTTGGGTGGCGCTTTGGCTAACGTTTTACCAGTGCCTTTGATGAACGTCATCAACGGCGGTTCCCACGCCGACAACAACGTAGACATTCAAGAGTTTATGATTGTACCGGTGGGAGCACCTTCTTTTAAGGAAGCTTTGCGCTGGGGTGCAGAAGTATTTGCTAGTCTGGCTAAAGTCTTGAAAGACAAAAATTTGCTGACTGGTGTTGGCGATGAAGGCGGTTTTGCTCCTAATTTGGGTTCCAATCAGGAAGCTTTGGATTTGTTAATGATGGCAATTGAAAAAGCTGGCTACAAACCGGGTGAACAAGTTGCTTTGGCTTTGGATGTTGCTGCTAGCGAATTTTACAAAGATGGGAAGTACACCTATGACGGTGTGGCTCATTCGCCAGCAGAATTAATCGATTATTTGGATGGTTTGGTTGGACAATATCCGATCGTTTCCATTGAAGATGGTTTGCACGAAGACGATTGGGATAGTTGGGTGGCGCTAACTCAGAAAATGGGTAGCAGAGTTCAATTGGTGGGTGACGATTTGTTTGTTACTAATCGCACGCGCTTGCAAAAAGGGATTGATTTGAAAGCTAGCAATTCGATTTTGATTAAGCTGAATCAAATTGGTTCTTTGACTGAGACTTTGGATACGATCGACTTAGGGAAGCGCAACAGCTATCGATCGGTAATCAGCCACCGTTCGGGTGAAACTGAAGATACTACAATTGCTGATTTAGCCGTAGCGACTCGCGCCGGTCAAATCAAGACTGGTTCTCTGTGCCGCAGCGAACGGGTTGCTAAGTATAACCGTTTATTGCGGATTGAGGACGAATTGGGCGATCGGGCAATTTATGCTGGTGCGATCGGTTACGGGCCCAAATAAAATTTGGTAATGGGTAATTGGGAATTGGGAATTGGTGTCAACAACCAGGTCAAACGTAGTCACACATGGCTGTTTACCACCAAGGCTCGATCCCCCCTAGCCCCCCTTGAGAAGCAGGGTGGTTTTATTGTCGGGAAAAGAAATCTGAAACTACCAAAATTATCGCTCAAAGATTGGCTCGCGCTTGGGCGAAGGTACGTAGTTGCGCTTAAGCGCTCTTTCCTAATCTTATAAAGAGCGCTTAAGCGCAACTACGTACCTAATTTGTGTGACGACAATAAAACCACCCTGCCTAGCCCCCCTTGAGAAGGGGGGGACAAGAAGCATTCAAAGTCCCCCTTCTTAAGGGGGATTTAGGGGGATCGAGACTAAGCTACAAACGAGATTTATCAATGGTTTCAAACTTAAGTTGACACTGATCCCCATTACCAATTACCATGCCCCATAATCACGGATAGAAAGCCAATTGAGGTAAACCCAAAGTTTCTTCCCAGCCCATCATCAAGTTCATGCACTGGATGCCTTGACCGGCTTGACCTTTAATTAAATTGTCGATCGCCGACATCACAATTACCCTATCAGTGCGCGGATCGACTTCCACGCCGATGTAACAAAGATTCGTGCCGCAAGCCCATTTTGACTGCGGATAAACCCCAGCCGGTAACACTTTTACCAAAGGAGAATTGCGGTAAAAAGCGGTGAAAATTGTAATTAAATCTTCCCGCACTAATCCCGGATCGCGCAAATTTGCGTAAACAGTTGCCAGAATTCCCCGCACCATCGGCATCAAGTGGGGAGTAAATTGGACTTTGATATCTTGTCCGGCCAAATGGCTGCAAACTTGCTCAATTTCTGGGGTGTGGCGGTGGCGGCCTACCCCGTAAGCGCCGATCGAATTGTCAGCTTCTGCCAACAACAGATTAACTTCGGCTTTGCGGCCCCCTCCCGAAGATCCTGATTTGGCGTCGATAATTGCTGTTTCTGGCTCGATCAGACCTTGTTTGAGTAAGGGGGCCAGGGCTAATAAACTAGCAGTGACGTAGCAGCCGGCACAGCCTACTAATTGAGCGTCTTTAATGCGATCGCGATACAATTCTGGCAAACCGTAAACAGCCGTTGCAGCTAAAGCAGAGTCCGATCGCTCGCCGCCGTACCAAGCTTTGTAAGTGTCCAGATTTTCAAATCTGTAGTCAGCCGACAAATCCAAAACTTTGCAGCCGCCTTCAATCAGCGTCGGTGCCATTTGGCAAGCTAAACCATTCGGCAGCGACAGAAACACAACTTCACATTTTGCCGCTATTTTATCTAGGTCGATCGCCTCAATAGTCAAATCAATGCAGTTAGTCAGATGCGGATAAAGGCTGGAAAAAGGTTTTCCCGCACTGCTATCCCCGCCTACATACACTACTTCTGCCGCTGGGTGATCCGCCAGCAGCCGCACCAGTTGTACGCCGCCATAACCTGAAGCGCCAACTATGCCTACAGGCACAGGTCTAACATCTCCCATTTTCCTTTATCCCCTCAGCCTTTGAAGTCAAAAACGCTTGAACTTTTGCTGCATTGTAGTACCAAACGCCAACTTTGGTGGTAAATAATTGTGTTGTTTTGTTATTGACGTGGATTTTTGTAAATTTTCCGGTGTTTGACCAAGAATTTCAACGGTGGTACCCGCCACGTGATTTATCCGTGGAATCAATCCCAAATCGAAAATCGAAAATCCTCTCTTCCCCCGAATTTATCCGTGGGCTCAATCTAAAATCTAAAATCTAAAATCTAAAATCGATTGACTCCGCCCAAAAACCAATACAAAGTCCCGCAGGGCTGTGGTGGAGAGGCCAAAATTTCAGACTCGCATTGAATCTTCCAGAGTCAATCTCAAATCTAAAATCTCCTATCTAAAAACGGATGTGCGATCGCCAAAACCCTAAAATTAAGCAACGGATGTGCGATCGTGCTATAAAATCTTACATAAATCTATCCATAAACCGGGGATTAACTTTTTTCGCTCTTTCCTCGAACCTCAAAGCTCAACATCCGTTAAATCCATTACACTCATCCGTTGCCGAATTTCCTATGGGAATAGTTGTAGAAGACGTATCAAAACAGTTTGGCAGTTTCCAAGCACTCGATCGAGTCAGCTTGAAAATTGAATCAGGTTCTCTAGTCGCACTGCTGGGCCCGTCTGGTTCCGGCAAGTCCACCCTGCTGCGACTGATTGCAGGTTTAGAAATGCCCGACTCCGGCAAAATCTGGCTGACAGGCCAAGATGCCACCAATACTAGCGTCCAAGACCGCAAAATTGGATTTGTGTTTCAGCACTACGCGCTATTCAAGCACATGACAGTGCGAAAAAATATTGCTTTCGGCATGGAAATTCAGAAAACTCCACCGACGAAAGTCAAATCCCGCGTAGAAGAATTGTTAAATTTAGTCCAATTGGGAGGATTGGGCGACAGATACCCGTCGCAACTTTCAGGAGGCCAGCGTCAGCGGGTAGCCCTCGCCAGAGCCCTGGCTGTGGAACCAAAAGTGTTACTGCTAGACGAACCTTTTGGAGCTCTCGATGCCAAAGTCCGCAAAGATTTGCGCGCTTGGTTGCGAAGACTCCACGACGAAGTGCACGTTACCACAGTCTTTGTGACGCACGACCAAGAAGAAGCGATGGAAGTTGCCGATCGAATTACAGTAATGAATAAAGGTAAAATCGAACAAGTAGGCACACCCGCAGAAATTTACGACCATCCAGCTAGTGCATTCGTCATGAGTTTTATCGGGCCTGTGAATGTCTTGCCCAGCAGTTCGAGAATGTTTCAAGACAACGGCTTTGACTCAGCCAACCCAGAAATTTTCTTGCGCCCTCACGACGTAGTAATTGAAACTACCGAAAATAGTGCAACAGTGCCGGCAAGAATCAGTCGCTTGATTCATTTGGGATGGGAAATTCAGGTGGAATTAACCTTAGATGACGGTCAAGTGCTGAATGCTAATTTGACAAGAGAAAGATTCGATAACTTGCAGTTGCAGCCGCAGCAAAGAGTGTTCGTCAAGCCGAAAGATGCCAAGTCATTTCCACTTTATTATTCTATCTGATATCATATCCTCTGAGAACAACACCATAAAATTGGTTTGTAGTAAGGACTTTAGTCAAGCGTAATGGATGCGGACGGGAGCATCTCATTTTTGTAAAAAGCATTTTTTTTATTATAGTGCGAGCTTAAGAGCTCGCGAGTTGTACAATACGCGAGCTCTTAAGCTCGCACTATATATAAATGCAAAACTGAGATGCTCCCGATGCGGACTCGCATTCCGAACGATCAAACACTCTGATCTCAATTCTTCAAACTAGAGCTAAATTGATATCGGACACAAAAAAATAAGGACCTGTCGTGCATTTCAATTGCATATTCGGGACGGGCTAGAAGCCCATCCCACAAGACTTGAATTATTTCTTGACATACAGTTTAAATGCACAACAGCTTAGCTGCCCAATTAGTCTTTGATTTTGCTGACAGCCTTTTTGACTTGTTGCTCAAAGGATGTCGCGCTTGTATTAGAAGGATTTTTCATCTTCTCGCTGTCAGCATCTCCCTGAACTTCATTAATCCCTTCATTAGCTTTTTTCTGAGTTTCTTCCAGAGACATCGGGTCTTTCAAAACAGCTTTTTGAGCTTCTTTCTCAATCCCCAAAAGTTGAGCTTCACCTTTGGTGGGGCTGCTGGTAACGGCAAAAGCTGTGAAAGCATTGGAAACAAACATCAATGCACAAAAACAAACAACTATTAAACTGCGAACTAAACGCTTGACTGGGAGGTTAAAGCTGATAAAAGACATACAAAATTTCTCCGTATTTAGAAGTTTTGATCGTTGAGATTGTTAACAGGCTGAATTTAACTCAATTTCTGCACAATCTTTAACTCAAGTTTGATAAAAGCCACTTGAATCAGCAGTGGCAATCAGTTAATTTGAGCTAATTAATATTTAGCTTAAATAACGGGGTTATGAAATCTTTCTCAGGGAATATTTGGGCTTTGTGTCTTCCGATAGTTGACACTCTCAGGGAGTCAACGCCACTGAGATTCTGCGGACAAAGTAGATTTAGGTAATACCCAAAGTCTAACTCTCGCTGGGAGTCGTCAAAGACCGTCTACCCAGTTGGTTTAAGCTTACACCTAACTTACTGGCTACTTTTCTCAGAATAATTAAAGTCAGTGAAGGAGTCGCCCCCTCCACTGCTCTCCAAAACGGAACGTGATAGTTTCCCATCATTGGGCTCCTCAATAAAACGGCTGTTGT